>NZ_JBOGDD010000251.1:0-12725 GCF_050701675.1 Mycobacterium sp.
ACAGCAGGCACGTCAGCGAGTACACGTCCGACGCCGGGCCACCGGGCTTGCCGCTCAGCCGCTCCGTGGCCATGTACGCACACGAGCCGATGACCAGCCCCGTCTTGGTCACCGACGCCTCGCCACCGCCGTGGGCGATGCCGAAGTCGACGAGGTACGCGAAGTCGTCCGGCGTGAGCAGCACGTTCTCCGGCTTGATGTCGCGGTGCACCAGACCGTTGGCGTGCGCCGCGTCCAGCGCAGAAGCGACCTGGCCGATGATCCACACCGCCCGGGCCGGTGGGAGCACGCCGTTGACCCGCAGCTCGTCCTTGACGCTGGCGCCCTCGACCAGGCGCATGTCGATGTACAGCACACCGTCGATCTCGCCGAAGTCGTGCACGGGGATGACGTGCGGCTCCTGCAGCCGGGCCGTGATGCGCGACTCGCGCCGGAACCGGTCCTGGAAGGTCGGGTCGGCCGCCATGTCCGGCCGCAACAGCTTCAGCGCGACCGTGCGCTCCCGCCCGGTGTCATAGGCGCGGTACACCTCGCCCATTCCGCCCATGCCGATCAGCTCTTGCAGCTCGTAGGGCCCGAACTGCGTGCCCAGACGCGAGCTGGCACCCGGGGAGCCCATAAGCGTTCCTTCCAACTCGTCGCGAAGCGATCCTCGATGACCGCGCGCACGCACCACCAGGCGGTTTCCCGCGTCGGCCCAGCTCAACCCCATTGCACGGCGGCGACGCCGAACTCGAAGGAGCACAAGGTGATTGCTTCGTGCCGAGGATACGCGAACCGCCGGGCCCCGGCAGGCCACGGGCCGCTACCGGCGCGGAGGTCGCGGACCCCCCGGCGGAGGATACGGCGGCCGCAGACGGGTGGTGGGCGGCTCGGTGGGCCGCGGCGGGCGCGCTGGCGGCCTTTGCTGACGCGGGTCTTGGGCGGCGGGACGCGGGGGCAAGGGCGGCGGAGGCCGCCGCGGTGGCGGCGCTGCCTGGCGCGGAGGACGCATCCGCAGCGCCTGGGTCTCGTCCTCGGTCCAATCACGTTGCACCAGAACGTCTTGCGAGATGCGATCCAACGCCACCCTGACCTGGCCGCGATCCGGTTGGGCCTCGAGGCCAATGGATTGAGTGAGCCCGCGAGTGAGCCACTCCATCGTGTCCGCACGCACCAGTTCGACCTGGTGCGCGCCCGCCTTGGTCAGCCAGAACACGTCTCCGTTGCGTTCGGCGTAGCCCGTCGCAGCAAGCCGGTCGAACGCCGGCTCGAGGATCTCCCGAGGCACCCGCACGTGCTCGGCGACGTCCCCCAGCCTGGCCTGCCCGGCGGCCTGCCCGAAGCGGTACACCTGCAGAAGCGCCCAGAGTCGACTGATGTCGAGCTTGCTTCCCGGCCGCTGAGCCAGGGTGCGCAGCTGCATGCCGGACCCATGACGAATCAGTCGGCCGACGGCGTTCTCCAGCAGTTGGTCCGGCGAGGCCGTGGTCGGCATGGCGAAACCCTCGCCCAGGTCGGCGGCCGTGCTGACGTCGTTGTTGCGCAAGGGCACCTGCTTGAGCATCAACGCCAGCACGAACCCGACGATGGCAACCGGGGCGGCATACAGGAATACCTGGTCCAGCGCATCGGCGTAGGCGGAGGCTATCGGGGCGGCCATCTCCGGCGACAGCGCGTGCAGCGCATCGGGCGATTGAGCGGCCTCGGGCGGCGCGCCGCTTTTTGCGACGGCATCGGCCAGCGGATCCTTCAGGAAGTTGTTGAACAGCGAACCGAACACCGCCGCGCCGAACGAACTGCCGATGGTGCGGAAGAACGTGACACCCGAGGTGGCCACGCCCAGATCGGCGAAGTCGACGGTGTTCTGCACGATCAGCACCAGCACCTGCATGCACATGCCGATGCCGGCGCCAAGGACCACCAGGTCGAGAGACTGGACCAGGGTGGAGGTGTCGGGGCCCATCCGCGACAGCAGGACGAACCCCACCGCCATCACCGCCGTGCCCAGTACCGGGAAGATCTTGTACTTCCCCGTGCGGCCGACGATCACACCGCTGCCCATCGACATCGTGAGCAGACCGACCACCATCGGCAGGGTGTGCAGGCCCGACGTGGTGGCCGATACGCCGTCGACGAATTGCATGAACGTCGGCAGGAAGGTCAGCGCGCCGAGCATCGCGAAGCCGACGACGAAGGACAGCGCGCAGCACACCGCGAAGACCGGCTCGCGGAACAGGCGCATCGGCAGAATCGGTTCCTGCGCGCGCAGCTCGACGGCGACGAACGCGGCGATGGCCACCAGGGATCCGATGAACAGCCCGATGATCATCGGCGAGCCCCACGCATAGGTGCTGCCGCCCCAACTGGTCGCCAGGGTGAGGCCGGTGGCGCCCAGGCCCACCAGGACGATCCCGGCGTAGTCGATGACCGGGCGCGCCATCCTGCCGAGGTTGGGGATCGCGATGACGGCGACCACGAGCACGACGATGGCCACGGGAACGTTGATCCAGAACGCCCAGCGCCAGCTCAAGTGGTCGGTGAAGAAGCCGCCGAGCAGCGGGCCGATCACCGTGGTGACGCCGAAGACCGCACCGAGGGCACCCTGGTACTTGCCGCGTTCGCGCAGCGGAATGACCTCGCCGATCACCGCGGTCGCCGTGACCATGATGGCGCCACCGCCGACGCCCTGCAGCGCGCGAGCCCCCACCAGCATGGGCAGCGAGCCAGCCAGTCCGCACAGCACCGAACCGAGCATGAAGAACAGCACGGCGGCGATGAAGATGGTCTTCCGGCCGATCATGTCGCCGAGCTTGCCCACGATCGCCGTCACGACCGTCGACGCCAGCAGGTAGCTCGTTACCACCCATGCCTGGTGGCCGGCACCACCCAGGTCGGACACCACGGTGGGCAACGCCGTCGCCACGATCGTCTGATCCAGGGCGGCCAACAGCATCCCCAGCAGCACGGCCGTGAAGATCAGGTTGCGCCGGGGCGCGGCGACCTCGGTGTCGCCCGCCGGTCGCTGCGGTGGTCGCGGCGGACCGGTCATCGTTGCGGTCATGTCCTCGAACTCACTGGTCGTTGGCTATCCGGTCGGTGTCGTATAGCCATTGTGTCGGCGAGTTACGCCTCCGAGGCTGCGACACACGGGCGAGCACCGGCTCACAGCTCGACGTGACCCGGTCGGGTCACGTCGGGATGAGGCTGCCGCCGCACGCGGCGGCGGCGCGTTGCGGTCAGGACCCACCACGAAAATGCCCGCCTCCGAGCGACTTTCGCTCCGAGGCGGGCATCCGCGCCTTAGTTGCAGTAGTGCAGCAACCCCAGCGGACCGGTCACGCAACCGCCCCCGTTGTCGTAGCCGCCGTAGCCATAGAAGGGCGGCGGTGGCGGTGGTGGCGGCGCCCATCTCGGTCCTCCACCGTTCCAGCCTCCGCCGCGGCCTGGGCCGTTGTCCCAACCGGGACCGCCGTGGCCCCAGCCGCGATCCTGCGCCCACTGGGTTCCCGATCCGACGGGCGACGGCGCTGCATTCGCCACGCCCGTGCCGATTCCGAGGGCAGCGAAGCCCAGCGAGCCGGCGATGGCGGCTCCTGCCGCGATGGTCTTAAAGTGCATCATGTGAAACCCTGCGATTCTCATCTGGCGATCAAAACTCTGAGCCAACAGATCAACTCAAAGCCGTTCCGAGAGAGCGGAAGCGACTCGGCCTGCTCTTCAACCGACCGAATCCTTGCGGCTACCGGCTCCTTACAGCAATCTAACTAGCCCATCTATGTAGAGGCTGTGTAGAGCATATGCATGTGGAGCCGTCGCCCGGAAATCCGCCGAAAAGTGACGTGGGCGTGAATAATGGTCGCCCGTTCACGCTTACGGATCGTGGAAGCGGTCGATGATCGGAATGCGTTCGATGATCCGATCCCGCAGTCGCGGTTTCTGAGGTGCAGGCGGGACGTAAACGGGCGCCGGCGGCTGATACACGGGCGGTGGCGCCGCCGGCGCGGCTGCGGGCGGCGGTTCGTAGACCGGCGCGGCGACGGGTACGGGCGCCGGCGGCAGGGCCACGACCATCGTCCTCGCGAGGTCGGGAGACGCATCCGGGAATCGCACGACGGGGCGGGCGGGCGCGGCCTTAGGGACGGCGACCGATTCGGATTCCCCTGCGGCACTGATTTTCTCGGTCCGCTCGCCCGGCGGATGCGTCAAGTTGAGACCGACCGCGATCGACAGCGACACGACGAAGACCACCACCGCCGCCGCGAGCACCGTCGACAGCAGACCGATTCGCGACGTCGAGTGAATGGGCGGTACCCAGCCCTGCGGTTCCGACATGTCCAGAGTTCGGGCGCAGGCGAGTGCCGCGCCACGGGCCAGCGCGAGGTCGGCTTCCGCGGCGGAGAAGACGGGCGATTCGGTGATGGCCTCGAACGAGGAGACGATCACGTCGACGTCGTCCGAGCCGACGACGAAGATCGCGTCGGGGCGGGCGTCCGGGTCGAAAACGGCGATCACGCTGCTGGTCAACTCGAGCGCGTCTGCTCTGTCCAGTGGTCGGTCGATGTGCTCGACGGACACTTCCCCGCCGACGACCTGGGCGACGAACGCGGAGTCCGGTTCGACGATGCACACGGCCACGTGGTCGTACTCGGTGATGCCTGCGATGCCACTCGCCAAGGCGGCAACGGCAGCGCTGTCGGGGATGGTCACGACGTCGCGGTGACCGCGTGCCTTCAGGGCGTCCACCACGGCACCGGCCGCCGACACGGCTTCGGTGGTGGACGTGACGCCCACCACGCGGATTCGATTCTCGGCGATGACGTCGGGGTTCAGCACGGCGTGAAGCAGGAGGTCGGCGTCCAGCGCGTCGACCGCCGGGATGTCGAGTTCTCCACGGTCGATCGGATCACCCTCACCCGTCGTCCCCTCGACGAGGACCCAGCGGACCGCCGTCGACGTTAGCGACAGGCCAAGTACGAGGTCCATGAATCTCCCCCGATCTGCCTGCGTTCCACTGCCAGATTACCTGCGAGCGCATGGACTCGGACCTCGAATCGGGGCGTACCGGGGCCGACGCGGGTGCAGCTGACAGTTTCGCTGGCCATTTCTCGCACGTGCGCGCGACTTCAGCAATGACACGGACGACGACTCGATCCGTCGGAGATGTCGTCGACGTCGGTTAATCGGTCACGCCCGGCCATCGATGTCGCCCGTCGATGCGAATATGGTGCCGTGAGCGGTTACGACATCATCGGCGACATCCACGGCTGCGCGTCACCTCTGGCAAATCTGCTCGACCGTCTGGGCTACGCCGAGAGCGAACGGACCGGCGCCTACGTTCACCCGAATCGGCAAGCCATCTTCGTGGGCGATCTCGTCGATCGTGGCGGCGAGCAGTTGGACGTCCTGAAGATCGTCAAGCGGATGGTCGACGGGGGAAGCGCCCAACTCGTCATGGGGCATCACGAATTCAATGCGAGGGCCTACGCCACGGAGCGGCCGGATGGAAGCGGCGGGTTTCTCCGGCGCCACAGCCCGAAGAACGAGCAGCAGCATCACGCGTTCCTCGAGCAGGTGACCGGCTCGACGCGGGCCGCCTACCTCGAGTGGTTCACGACCATGCCGCTCTGGTTGGACCTTGGCGGCCTGCGGATCGTTCACGCCTGCTGGCACGAGCCCTCATTGCGGATCATCCAGGACGCCCTCGGGTCGAACCGCTTCGCCACGGTCGATCAGATCGTCGCCGCGGCAATCAAGGGCACACCGCTGTACGACGCCGTCGACGTCGTGCTCAAGGGACCCGAGATCGACCTCACCGAGCATGGCCTTCCTCGGTACTCGGACAAGGATGGCACCACCCGCAACCGCGCGCGGGTGGCCTGGTGGCGTGCGTCGGCGACCACGCTGCGCGACCTCTCCGTCATGGACGGACCCTTCACGACCGAAGGCGGGCAACCGTATCCCGAGCTTCCGGACACCGAGGTACCGGCATCTGAACGGTCCTTCTCCTACGGAGACGACGTCCCCGTGTTCTACGGTCACTACTGGCGCAGCGGGTCTCCCAAACAAGGACAGGACTGGACGGCCCACACGGCGTGTGTCGACTTCAGCGCAGTGTCGACGGGCAACCTGGTCGCGTACCGGTGGGACGGCGAGACCGAGATCCAACCGGACCATTACTTCGGAATCGCTGGCTAGACAAGCTATTCCGATCTCGAAACGGATGGGTGCACCGCCACCGGATATCCATGCCGAAGCGCCTCCACCGACAGGGCTGGCGTCACCACGGTCGCCTCGGTGACATCGGCGATGGGATCGACGTAGCCCTGCGGCGTCCACCGATGCAGGGCGCCATCCCAAATGAGTCGAAAGTCGTTGTCGCCCAATTCGATGAACACCCCGTCGGGCAGTGAGGCGATCGCACTGGTCGGGCGCGGCGCCCGCCGTGAGGCCCTCAGCTGCCTGTCGAGAGCAGGCGCCCCCACGATCGGGTCCTCGTTCTGAACGTTCGCCGCGCCGATGTAGCCGCGGTACTGCGTGCGCCGACACTCGCCGCACGGTCGGTGCCCCGCAGCCAGCGCCACGGCCTCGTCGAGGAAGAACAGCTGGGTGTACCTGTTGGGTTTCATCAGCTCTTGGCTGCGTCCCTTGAATTCGAGTTGGCAGATCAGCCACATGGCGTTGCGCGACTGCCGAACGATCCGCTTGTTCTCGTCGTGCAGGACGCCCCGGTTGCCCAGGAAGGTGCCCCGCGCACTGGTCGCGATGATCTCTCCACCTGGCGTGACCCGGTTCTGCAGGGGCATCCGGCGACGATAGCGCCTGCCTGCGACAACTACGTCAGATCGAACCGGCCTTCGCCGAGCCGCTCGAGCGCGCGGCCGTCGGTGAGCTCCGCCCTGTCGTCCGCGTGGCGCCAGTAGTGCCGCACCATCCAGTAGAGCCCAACACCGTTGGGCACGTAGAAGTCAGCTCCGTCGATGGTCTTCTCGGTGCCGTCCCGAAAGCGAAGGACGATTGCCTTGCGGGTCTTCTTGTTGGACTCGGAGTGGTCGTCGACCGCGGCAACGTCGTTCCACGTGACGGATTCGGTGCTCTTGATGTCGGCGATGTCGATGCCCAACGGCGTGAGCTTGACGTAGCCGATCCCCCCGCGTCTCCAAGCGGTGATGAGCGCCCAGACGGCAGTTCCGGTCGCAAGGCACGCGATCACCACCGCGCCTGCCTGCCCTCGCTTGGACGGAAACATATGCAGGTCTCCGGTGAGCGTGAAAATCACGAAGATGATCCCGATGGGGATGACAACTGCAAAGGCGGACAACCCCAGCGCGCTGAAGGTGCGGTCGGGCCGCAGCATGGTTCCTGTCGAGTCATGGCCGGCGCACAGTGCCGCACGTCCTCGGGCGACGAGTTGCACCGCAACCAACGCCAAAATCAGCGGGAGTAGGAAACCCACGCCGACGACGGTCTCGAGATAAGCACCTCGCAGAAGACTAAGCGTGCCAACGAATATCGCGACAGCGAAGAACCCGGTCAACAGCAGCGTCAATCGACCGAGGCGACGCCCACTGGCGGGCCAATTGACGGGCTCGGGCAACGTCAGTACGGACATACGACATCTCCGATGAAATTGCCCAGCTTGGCACCACCGAATCCGCCGCCCAGTGCTCCGAAGAACGCGAAGATCGGCACGGCGCCTGGCGCAAGCGGGCCGGTAGCCAAGCCCGCGGCCGCACCACCTTCCGCCCCACCCCAACCGCCGCCCGCACCGACGGCGCCGGCGACGAGTGCGACGCAGCGGTCATGGTCGTTGTCAGCCATCGCCATGTCGAAGACGGTAGTCGCGATCGTGAGCGCGGGGCCGCCGAACTTGGTCGCCTTGCCCACGTTCTCAAGGGACTCGGCCGTCACCATCGGCAACCCGCCACCGTTCACGAGGTGCTTCTCCAATCCCGAGAGACCGGCACCGCCCACCAGTGAGATGTTGTCGATCAGTTCGACGGGAACGGCCGAGTGCCTGCCGTCGGCCGTGGTGAATCCGGCCGTGCGGTAACCCGTGGGGTCCATCGACATGGAGTAGGTCGAGCCGTTGGGCCAAGTGGTCGTCGTGTAGTCGCAGTCGGTGCCGAAGTCGTGCCACGAGCTCGTCTTCGACACCTCGTTGCCGTCCTTGTCGAATTGCGTGATGGACTTGAAGTTCTGCTTGCTGGGCCAATCGAATGGATCGTAGGTGGTCAGCACCTGCTTGCTGCCGTCCTGCATGGTGACGGTCGTTTCCTCGTCTCCGTATGCATTCTTGACGGGCTCACTGACGTCTCTGATCGCCATCGACATGTCGCCGTCGCGAATCGCCTCCTGCGCAACGACACCCACCGGACTGCGTGGATCCGGCACCTGATCGCCGGGGCGCTGCGCGACGGGAAGCATCATCGAGCCCAGATCGGTGGGCGGCCCCGCCTCGACGAAGCCGTGTTTCTTCCCAGCGGCGACAACGGCGTTGGCCGTCGCATCGTCGGCGTCGCCGACCGCCGTCAGCAGGCCGTTGATGGCTTCCTGCTCCGACCGGGCCAAGGTATCGAGCTTCGCCAAGTCGTCGGCCGACATCCGCACCGGGTCGATCAGGACCACCCATTGATCGGTCACGTTGAGCGGACCCGCGTCGACCTGGTCGGCCTTGTTGAGCAGCGCAGCCCGTGCCGGGCCGATCGTCCCGCTGCCGTTCTGCAGCGCAGCCGCCATGTCGTTCGCGTATTCCGAAAACGTCGATGCGTCACGTTCGGCCCGACCGAACATCGCCGACGCCGCCTCTTGCGAACGCCCGGACCACGCCTTCGTCTCGGGCATGCGGTGGCATGCGTCGTCGATGCCCTTCACGGCGTCCGACACCGTCGTCGCACCCGAGGTGATGGCCGCCGCCGACGCGGTCAACGAGTCTGGATTCCAGCCCCGAAGGGTCGGGTGTGAGGGAAGCACCGGTCAGAACAACCCGTCGAACGTGCCTGCCAGAGCATCGTCGGTGGCCTCGAACTTGTCTCCTGCGCCGCGGACGGCTTGACCCATCTTGGTCACGTTGTCCGCCAGCTGCTTGGCCATCTGCGTGAAGTGGTCGCCAACGGAGTGCGCCGCCCACTGGGTCGTCGACCCGGGCAATCCATCGGCCGCCGTGGAGGCCTTCGTTCCGATGTCGGCGGACGTGATCACGCCGGACACACTGTCGGCCTGCCCAGCCAAGGCACGCAGGATCTGCGGATCGACCTGCATTTCACCCCCATGTTCGGCCCTATCTACCTTCCATTATCGGCCACTGCCGAGTGCCCCGAACGCAGCAATCTCGCCACGCCCATGCCCGAGAGCCCGAATGCGGGATGAAGACATTCAGGCTCTCGGTGATCTTGGGTCAGCGGTTGTGCTGGTGGCGGTGGTGCTCGGGGGTACCCGGCTTGGGCGTGTTGTGCTGGTGTGGGAAGGCATCGTGGTGCACCGGGCTGCTGATCGACGGGCCGTTGTTGGTGATCGAAGGGGCGGCCTGGCTGGCGGCGGCGGTGCCGAGGGCGATCAGGGCGGGGGCGGCGAGCAGCGCGGTGGTGGCGGCGATGCGGCGGACGATGGCGTTCATGTGAATCTCCTTGTGTGAGTGTCTGTTTGGTTGTCTCTGCCGGTGTGATCCGGCGATGAGACAACTATGTCGCACTCAGAAGGAGAGGTCTGTCCGCCAACCAGCGGCTAGGCCGGATGAAACCCGTGTCCCCCGATCGGTGGAACTCGGCTCCCCCGCCGCGGTTTGTGTGCGTTCACCGGTGGTGCGCGCCGGTCGATGCACACAAATCGCGAATGGGGGAACGGTCACCAGGGCACGCTGCCTGCGGCGTTGAAGAAGCCCGCGGTCGGGCCATCGGAGCCGACCTGCGCCAGGCGCACGATCACCTCGGCGCCCTGCTCGACGGTCTGGGTGCCGGTGTTGCCATTGAGGTCGGTCTTGGTGAAACCGGGGTCGACGGCGTTGATCCGGATGTGCGGGAACGCCTTCGCGTACTGCACGGTGATCATGTTCACCGCGGCCTTCGATGCCGGATAGGCCACCCCGGGGTAGATGTCCGCAGGCGCGGGGGCGAACAGGGTCAGCGAGCCGAGGCCGCTGCTGACGTTCACCACGACCGGGGCGGCCGACCGCTGCAGCAGCGGAAGGAAGGCGTGCAGGACGCGCACCGTCCCGAAGACGTTGGTGTCGAACGTCTTTCGCACGACGTCGGCGGTCACGTCCGCCGGCCCGATGACGACGTTGCCGTCACCGCGCTCTTCGACGGCCGCATTGTTGACCAGGACGTCGAGCCCACCGTCTGCCTCGATCGTCTTCACGGCGGTCTGTACCGACGCGTCGTCGGTGATGTCGAGCTGAAGTGCCCGCGCGCCCAACTGCTCGGCGGCCAGGCGCCCGCGTTCGGCGTCGCGGCTCCCGAGGTAAACCGTGTGGCCTGCCTCGATGAGTTGGCGGGCGGTCTCGAAGCCGATGCCCTTGTTCGCTCCGGTGATCAGTGTCGTTGTCATGACTCCACGATGCGCTGGAGGGTCGCGGCCAGCCAGGGGTCCCGTCTTCCTAGGACTGCCAGTACCAGGACGATCCGCGCGACACGGTGCACCATGGAGTCATGGCGACCACCGAGTTCGGGCACGCGCTGAGGCGCTGGCGCGACCGGGTCTCCCCCGAGGCCGCCGGGTTGCCGATCGGCGGTCATCGGCGCGCGGCCGGGCTGCGCCGTGAGGAGCTTGCGCAGCTGGCGGGCATCTCGGTCGACTACGTCACGCGCCTCGAGCAGGGTCGGGCCACCAATCCGTCGGAGCAGGTCGTCGAGGCCCTCGGCCGGGCCCTGCGCCTGTCCTGTAGCGAGCGCGTCCATCTGTTCCACGTCGCCGGGCTGGTGCCA
This sequence comes from Mycobacterium sp., assembly GCF_050701675.1. Classification (GTDB taxonomy): domain Bacteria; phylum Actinomycetota; class Actinomycetes; order Mycobacteriales; family Mycobacteriaceae; genus Mycobacterium. Next base: position 10,902 of record NZ_JBOGDD010000251.1, read on the forward strand.
CCGGGGCGGGGCACGGTGCCTGCCTACATCACGCCGGGCGTCCAGCGGATGCTCGACAGGCTGACGAGGACGCCGGTCGCGGTCTTCGACGCGGCGGCGACGCAGCTGCTGGCCAGCCCGCTCTACACCGCGTTGATGGGCGAATACCTCGGCAACGAGCGCAACGCGGTGTGGCGCAACTTCCTCGGCTCGGGCAATCGCGTCCGCCATACCCCCGAGTCGCTTCGCGACCTGCAGACCGCACAGGTCGCCGCGTTGCGGGCCACCGCGAACAGATATCCCGTCGATCAGCGGGTGCGCCGGCTGGTCGCGGAGTTGCGCGCGAAGAGCGATCTGTTCGCCGAGCTGTGGGATTCCGGCGCCGTGGGCGGCCAGCCCGTGGCGTCGCGCAAGACCATCGACCACCCCCAGGTGGGGCCCGTGACGCTGGATTGCGACGTGCTCACCGTCGCGGGTGCCGACCTGACGATCATGATCTACACCGCCGAGCCAGGAACCCAAGACGCCGAACGGCTTTCGCTGCTCGCCGTCCTCGGCACGCAGACATTGGTTGGGTGACGGGGCACGAGCCCCCCAACGAGTGATATCACCGGTGATATCAAGTTTTAGAGCGCACTTCACCCCGGGCCCGCGCGCCTCGAGACCGACGCCGCCCTACCGCGTCGCCCCGTTGATCACCGGCTTGTCGATCAGGCCCTTGTCGACGCCCCAGATGGTGGCGATGGTCCGGTACTCGCCGGTCTGCATCAGATGCTCCAGCGCCTGGCGCAACGACTCCGCCAGCGCCGAGCCCTTGACTACCGGCAAGCCGTACGGCTGCGGGTCGGTCATTTCGCCTGCCTCCTCCAGCGTCCCGCCACTGGTCTTCACCGCGAAACCGGTCACCGGCGAGTCGGCCGTCATCGCATCGACCTCGCCCGCGATCAGCGCCTTCGTCAGATCGTCCTGCCCGACGTAGACCACCTTGTCGATGGGCGACAGCCCGGCATCGAGGCAGGCGTCGCTGAGGGCCGGGACCTCCTCGGTCTCCTGCAGAGTCCCATATGCCACACCGACTTTCAGGCCGCAGGCATTGTCGGGGTCGACCGACGAGCCGGCCTTCTGCGCCCACAGCGTGCCCGCCTGGAAGTACGTGACGAAGTCGACCGCGGACTCGCGCTCTGCGGTGTCGGTGAACGACGACACCCCGACGTTGAAGTCCTCGGCGCGCACCGAAGGGATGATCGCCTCGAAGGCGGTCTCCCGATACTCGGGAGTAAGCCCCAGAGTCCGGGCGACCGCATTCATCAAGTCGATGTCGAACCCGACGATGCGGCCGTTCGCGTCCTTGAACTCGTTGGGGGCGTAGGGCACGTGGACCCCGACGACCAACTTGCCCGAGTCGCGGATGCCTGCGGGTACGGTCGCCGCGATCGACGCCACGGCGCCGGGGGCCAGCGCCGGATCCCGTGGCGCGGTGCTGTTGGTGACACCCGCCTGTCGGGTATCGGGCCCGCCGCGCAGCTGCCAGACGCCGAAGGTCCCCACCGCGGCCAAGAGCACCACTGCGGCCGCGGTGACGACCACGCGCCGCGACGGTCGCCTGCCGCCTTGGATCGGGATGCGTCGAGCCGAGTGCCGACCGGAGCGTCCGGCGCCGCGCACGGGCGCGTTCAGCGCGCGCCGCGCCGCGGCCGCGAGGTCCGCAGCGGTCTGATAGCGCTGCCCTGGCTTCTTGGCCATGCCCTTGGCGACGACGTCGTCGAACGCCGCCAGCCTCGGGACCAACGCCGACGGCCGCGGCGGCGCCGACACCATGTGCCCGGCGATCTGCTGTTCGAGGCT
>NZ_JBOGDD010000252.1:0-3120 GCF_050701675.1 Mycobacterium sp.
CATTGGAGCAGGGCGGCTGGGTGACCAACTCGGTCGGCTTCGCCGGGGCCGGCCAGCGCTACACACTCGCCATGATGAACGCGCTCGGCGGCGCGGGTGGATACGACGACGGCGTCGCGACCACGACGCACCTGGCTCAAGTCCTGTTGGCGGGCCTTGAACCCGGCTGAGTTACTGCGCTAGACCCCGCGCTGAGTGGTTTGCGACCAACCGAGACGGGGAATAACCCGCGCATGTTGATCCGACGAATCGCGCGTCCCATGCTGGCGGCCACCTTCATCACCCGTGGCGTCGATGCCCTGCGCAGCCCCAAGCCCGCGGCCGATGCGGCGCGTCCAACCCTCGAGGGGCTGAGCAAGCTCCCAGGTCCCGTTGGCCAGAACGTTCCGACCAACCCCGAGACCGTCGCCAAGGTCACCGCCGGTGTGCAGATCGGTGCGGGGCTCCTGCTCGCCGCAGGCCGCCTGCCGCGACTCTCGTCAGCCGCGCTGGCGGTCAGCGTCGTGCCGGGAAGCCTTGGCGGACATGCCTTCTGGAACGAGACGGATCCCACCCGCAAGGCCGCCGAGCGACGGGCCCTCATCACCGACGTCGGCCTGATCGGTGGCTTGATCATCGCGTCGGTCGACACCGAGGGCAAGCCGTCCCTTGGTTGGCGGGGCCGGCGCGCCGCGCACAAGGTGAGCGAGAGGGTCTCCGGTGTACTGCCGAGCGGACCCGACTCGGGTGGCGCACTCATCGACAGCGAGCTGGTCGACCGGGTCGGCCACGGGCTGCAGACCGGACTTCACGCCGGCACCGAGCGCGGCCGCGAGTTCGCCCACGTCGCACTGGAGCGTGGCACCGAACTGGCCGATGTCGCGTCCGAGCGCGGCTCGGAGTTCGCCGACGTCGCCCGCGAACGTGCACCCAAGCTTGCCAAGAAGGCGCGCAAGCGCGGTAACAAGCTGGCCGAGATCACGCAGGAACGTGGCACCGAGTGGGCCGACGTCGCCCGCGAGCGCGCACCCCAACTCGCGAAGGCGGCCCGGGAACGCGGCGCCGAACTGGCCGAACTGGCGCAGGAACGCGGCGCCGAGCTCGCCGAACTGGCGCAGGACCGAGGCTCGGACCTCGCCACGGCAAGCCGCAAACAGGCAAAGCGCGCGCGCAAGGAGATCGAGCACGCACGCAAGGAACTGGAGAAGCGCGCCAACTGAGGGTTGCGCCGCCGGTAGATTGACGGCATGACTACCGGCGGCTTCGACCCTCAGTACGGCGACTCCCAGTACGGCGGACCCCCCGTCGGCCGCGTGGAGCCGGGCGGTTTGCTGCCCCGGTTCCTGGCCAGGGTGATCGACGGCATCATCGTCGGTGTCGTCGGATCCATCGTCCTGTTCGCCCTGCACATGCAGTCGAGCATCATGGTGACCGGGCTGTTCACCGGTCTGCTGATGTTCATCTACTTCGTGGCGTTCGAGGTCACCCAGGGGTGGACGCCGGGCAAGAAGCTGCTCGGGCTGAGCGTCCGCGGGCCAGGCGGAGCACCGAAGCCCGATCTTCAGCAGTCTGCGATCCGCAACGTCTTCACGCTGCTGCCGATCGTCCCGTTCATCGGCGGCCTGCTTGGCATCATCGCCATCATCGTGATCGCGGTGACGATCAGCGGCAGCCCCACCAAGCAGGGCAAGCACGATGAGCTCGCGGGTGACACCCAGGTGGTCAAGGGCTGATTCGGCCCGTCAGACCACCAGATCCAGCAGCAGCACCACGGCCAGCCCGCTGACCGACAACACCGTCTCCATGATCGACCACGTCTTGATGGTCTGACCGACGGTGAGCCGGAAGTACTGATTCACCAGCCAGAAGCCTGCATCGTTGACGTGGGAGAAGAACAGCGACCCTGCGCCGACCGCCAGGACCACCAGTGAGACCTCACCAGACGGCAGACCCGCCACCAACGGGACCACCAGCGACGAGGCGGTGATGGTGGCGACGGTCGCCGATCCCGTTGCCAGCCTGATCAGGACGGCGATCACCCAGGAGAGCACCAGCACCGAGATGCTCGCGCCCTCGGCCCAGCGGGCCAGCAGCGTGCCGATACCGCTGTCCACCAGCACCTGCTTGAACCCACCGCCCGCAGCGACGATCAGGATGATCCCGGCGACTGGCGGGAGGCCGGACTCGATGGTTTTGGTGATCTCGTCGCGACCCATCGCCGCACCCCGGCCCAGGGTGAACATGCCGACGATGACCGCGATCAAGAGCGCGATCAGCGGAGTGCCGAGGGTGTCGAGCACCTGCCTCACGAGGTTCGACTTGTCGTCGATGAAGATGTCGACCAACGCCTTGCCGAGCATCAGGACCACCGGAAGCAGGACGCTGAACAGCGTCACGCCGAACGACGGCCTGCGCTGCACCTCGTCCTCGGATAAGCGGTCGGCGTCGAAGGTGTCGGGTGCGTCGACCACGACCCAGCGCCCCGCCAGCTTCCCGAACAGCGGGCCGGCCAGGATGATCGTCGGCACTGCCACCACTATGCCGAGAGCCAGAGTGATACCCAGGTCGGCACCGAGCAGCCCGATGGCGGTCAACGGGCCGGGGTGTGGCGGTACGAAGCCGTGCATGGCCGAAAGGCCTGCCAGAGCCGGGATTCCGACGGTGATGAGGGACAGCTGCGAGCGGCGCGACACCAGATAGATCACCGGCATCAGGAGCACGAGACCGATCTCGAAGAACATCGGCAGGCCGATGATCGCACCCACCAACGCCATCGCCCACGGCAACATTCGCGGTGACGCGTGCCCGACGATGGTGTCGACGATCTCGTCGGCGCCACCGGAGTCGGCGAGGAGTTTGGCGAACATCGCACCGAGCGCGATGAGGATGCCGACGCTGGCCGCCGTGTCACCGAATCCCTTTGCGAACGAGGTCAATACGGTTTGGACGTTCTCGTCGGCGACGATGCCCACCGTGAGGGCCCCGAAGATCAACGAGAGGAACGGGTGCAGCTTGACCACGGTGATCAGCACGACGATCACGGCGATGCCGATGATGAATGCCAGCACGAGCTGTAAGCCGGACGCGACCGGCTCCGTCAGCTTCGGCGCGTCGTCGGCGAGAAGGGTAATTCCCGAGATC
>NZ_JBOGDD010000253.1:0-4158 GCF_050701675.1 Mycobacterium sp.
CCGCCGGGGCTCCCACCGCCCTGCGCATCACGCCCGTGGTCGGTCCCTCCGGCCAGTGGCGCGCGGACGGGTCGGACATCGCCATGTTCGACGTCGAAGTCGTTGATTCCGCGGGCAACCGCTGCCCGACGTGGGAGGACACCGTGACCTTCAGCTGCAGCGGCCAGGGCACCTTTTTGGGCGGCTACAACGGCTAGCCGATCTCGTGGTGCGGTGGCCATGGGTGGTGATAGGGGTGTGGATCGCAATTGCGGTCGCCCTGCCGCTGAGCTTCCCATCGCTGGGCGAGATGGCGCAGAAGCATCCGCTGGCCATCTTGCCCAGCGATGCGCCGTCGAGTGTCACCGCCAAGAAGATGACAGAGGCGTTTCAGGAACCGGGTAACGACGACCTCCTGTTGGTGACGTTGACCAACGAGAACGGGCTCGGACCCGCCGACGAGGCCACCTACCGCAAGCTCGTCGACGCGCTGCACGATGACCAGGCAGACGTGGTGACGGTGCAGGACTTCGTCAACACGCCACAACTGCGACAGTTCCTGACGAGTGAGGACAAGAAGACCTGGGTGTTGCCGGTCGGGCTCGCGGGCGAGTTGGGCACGCCGCGGTCCTTCGACTCGTTCAACCGAGTGGCCGACATCGTCGAACGCAGTATCCCCAAAAACGACGGCACCGGCGCCCAACTGGAGGTGCACGTCACCGGGCCAGCGGCCACAGTCGCGGACCTCACCGTCGCGGGAGAAAAGGACCGCCTGCCGATCGAGCTCGCGATCGGCGTCCTGGTGCTGTTGGTGCTGTTGCTGGTCTACCGCAGCGCCGTCACCATGCTGCTGCCGCTGGTGACGATCGGGTCGTCCCTGGTGATCGCACAGGCGGTGGTGGCGGGCTTCTCCGAGTTGACCGGGTCGGGCGTCTCGAACCAGTCCATCGTGTTCCTGAGCGCCATCATGGCGGGTGCGGGAACGGACTACGCGGTCTTCCTCATCAGCCGCTATCACGACTACGTGCGGTCGGGGATGGACTCCAACCGGGCGGTCAAGGCGGCGATGATCTCGATCGGCAAGGTGATCACCGCATCCGCCACCACGGTGGGGATCACCTTTCTCCTGTTGAGCTTCGCCAAGATGGGCGTGTTCAGAACGGTCGGCATCTCGTCGGCGATTGGCATCGGCGTCGCATACCTGGCCGGAGTGACGCTGCTGCCGGCAATCCTGGTGCTCGCCGGACCGCGTGGCTGGGTCAAGCCACGGCGTGAACTGACGGCTCGGTTCTGGCGACGCTCCGGCATCCGTATCGTGCGCAGGCCGGTGCCACATCTGGTTGCCAGTGTGCTCGTCCTGGCGATCCTGGCCAGTTTCGCGATCTTCGCCAAATACAATTACGACGATCGGAAGGTCGTCTCGGCGTCGGCGCCGAGTTCGATCGGGTACGCGGCGCTGGAACGCCACTTCCCCATCGCTCAGTCCATCCCCGAATACATCCTCATTCAGTCACCGCAAGACCTGCGCACCCCGCGGGCGCTCGCGGACTTGGAACAGCTGGCCTCGCGCGTCGCACAGCTGCCGAACGTCGGCCTGGTCAGCGGCATCACCCGACCGCTTGGAGACGTGCCGCAGGAATTCAGGGCCACCTATCAAGCCGGGCTCGTCGGCAACCGACTGGCGGGCGGCTCCGACCAGATCAACCAGCGCACCGGCGACCTCAACCGACTGGCGACCGGGGCCAACACGCTGGCAGGCAGCCTCAGCGACGTGCGTGCGCAGGTCAACCGGATCGTGCCGAGTATCCAGAGTCTGGTCACCGAGTTCACCTCGATGAGAACCCAATACGGTGGCGACAAGCTGGTGAAGGACGTCGACACCGCCGCCAAGCTCGTCGACAGCATCAACGCGCTCGGCAATTCCATGGGTGTGAACTTCACCGCAGCCAAGGACTTCTTCGCGTGGATAGGCCCGGTGCTGACGGCGCTGCAGGGCAACCCGATCTGTGACCTCGACACCTCCTGCAGCAACACCCGCAGCCAGTTCGAGCAGATGGTCGACCCCCGCAATCGAGGCAACCTCGACCAGATCAACGACCTCGCGCACCAGTTCCAGGGTTTCGGTGACAAGCAGACCCTCAACGCGACGGTGAACAAGCTCAACGGTGCGCTCGCCAACGTCGCCAAGGCGGTCAACGAGATGGGCCTGAACAAGCCCGGCGGCCCGCAGTCGGGCCTGAACCAGCTGAAGCAGAACGCCGACCGCCTGGCGGGCGGAAGCAAGCAGGTGGCAGGCGGCGTGGACCAACTCGTCGATCAGATCAAACTGGTGGCGTCCGGACTCAACGAGGCATCGGCCTTTCTCTTGACGATGAAGGACAACGCCGCGGACCCGTCACAGGCGGGGTTCAACATTCCGGAACAAGTGCTGGGACTACCGGATTTCCAGAAGGCCGCCAAGGCGTTCATCTCACCGGACGGCCACTCGGTGCGGTACTTGGTGCAGACCAAACTGAACCCGTTCAGCTCCGAGGCGATGGATCAGGTCAACGAGATCAGTGACACCGCTCGGGGTGCCCAGCCGAACACCACACTGTCCGACGCCACGATATCGATGGGCGGTTTCCCGGCCGCCCTGCGGGACACCCGTGACTACTACGAGCACGACATCCGATTCATCATCTTCGCGACCCTCATCGTCGTGCTGCTGACGCTGATGGTGCTGCTGCGTGCGATCATCGCACCGCTCTATCTCGTTGGGTCCGTGGTGATCTCGTATTTCGCGGCGATCGGCGTCGGCGTCTTGACGTTTCAAATCATCCTCGGCCAGCAGTTGCATTGGAGCGTGCCCCCGTTGGCCTTCGTGGTGCTGGTCGCGGTGGGCGCCGACTACAACATGCTCTTGGTGTCGCGAATGCGGGACGAGTCTGCGCACAGCATGCGGTACGGCATCATCCGCACCCTGGGTTCGACGGGCGGCGTGATCACCGCGGCCGGACTGATCTTCGCTGCCTCGATGGGTGGGCTCTTGTTCTCCAGCATCGGCATCGTGCTGCAGGGCGGTTTCGTGATCGGGGTGGGCATTCTGCTGGATACCTTCGTGGTGCGCACCATCACCGTGCCCGCCATCGCGGCGCTGGTCGGACGGGCGAACTGGTGGCCGTCACGAGGGCCCACGGCGCCGCGGGCACCAGCCAAAGTCGTCGAGCCGCAGGTTTAGCAAGGACACACCATGTATGTGAAACTAGAGAAGCCGAGCCGTCAGGAGTAAGGATGAAGAAACTCCTCGCAGGATTTGCGGTGCTGGTAACTGCCGGTGTCACAGGATGTTTCGGCGTCGGGAGCGCCACCGCCGATGACTCGGCGACCCCAGGGCCGCCGCCTTCGCCCGCCGCGACCGGCCCCGCGGCGACGCCGCCCGCCGCGACGGGGCCCAACGCGACGGCGTATGCCCTTGGCGGAGCTCACGTGCTCGGCATTCCCTATGACGAATACATCCGTCTTACGGGCGCGGACTGGTTCCCCGGTATGAAGCGGGTAAAGGTGGACTACCCGGCGGGACAGGTGCAGGGCCACGTCCTGGAACGCCTGTTCCCCGGTATCGGCCCAATCGGTGAAAAGATCCATCCCGGGCTTGGGCTGGATGGGCCGAGCATCGGCGAGTCGGTAGACGAGGGAGAGCCAAACCTCGAAGCGGCCATCCGCAAGGGTGGCCCAGGGACCGCGATGGGGTTGTCCGAGGGAGCGTTCGTGCTCAACGCAGTGAAGGCATCGATGGCAAACGATCCGACCGCTCCGCCGCCTGATCAACTGAGCTTCGCGACGTTCGGCGACCCACTCGCGAAGACCCCGTTCGGCGAGAGCTTCCTGACTCAGATGTTCCCGGTCGGCAGCGTCGTTCCTGCCTTGGACTACCGCATGCCGCCGCCGGTGGAGAGCCAGTACCACACCGACCAGTTCGTCTCGGCGTACGACAGCATTGCCGACTTCCCGGACCGGCCGGACAACCTCTTCGCCCTCGCCAACTCGATCGCCGGCCTGGCCACCGGTCACACTGCGATTGCGTTCACCAACCCGAGCAATGTTCCGGCGCAGAACATCAGGACGACGGTCAACTCGAAGGGTGCGACGACGACGACGTACCTGGTCCCCGAGGAGCACCTTCCCCTGGTCCTGGGC
>NZ_JBOGDD010000254.1:0-2351 GCF_050701675.1 Mycobacterium sp.
GAAGTACGCCTGCAGCGGGATGTCGACGTGCACGCCCTTGGGCACGTAGATGAACGAGCCACCCGACCACACCGCGGTGTTGAGTGCGGAGAACTTGTTGTCGCCGGCCGGGATCACCGTGCCGAAGTACTGCTTGAACAGCTCGGGGTGTTGCTTCAGCGCGGAGTCGGTGTCGAGGAAGATGACGCCGAGCGCCTCGAGATCCTCACGGATCGAGTGGTAGACCACCTCGGACTCGTACTGCGCGGCGACGCCGGAGACCAGGCGCTGCTTCTCGGCCTCGGGGATACCGAGCCGGTCGTAGGTGTTCTTGATGTCGGCGGGCAGGTCGTCCCACGTGGCAGCCTGCTTCTCGCTGGAGCGCACGAAGTACTTGATGTTGTCGAAGAAGATGCCCTCGAGGTTGGAGCCCCAGTTCGGCATCGGCTTCTTCTCGAACGTGCGCAGCGCCTTGAGGCGCATCGCGAGCATCCACTCGGGCTCACTCTTCTTGCCCGAGATGTCGCGCACCACGGCCTCGGAGAGACCGCGCTGCGCACTGGCGCCCGCGACGTCGGAGTCCGACCAGCCGTAGCCGTACGTGCCCAACGAGGCAATGGTTTCCTCTTGGGTCAGTGCTTCCGGGGTGGTCGTCATGTCGACGCTCCTTGATTCTCGATAGCGGTGATGGATTCGGCGCGGGCCGTGCGCCTTGCGGGCTCTGGAATGAGCGGAACGTGCGTGGTGCACGCGCAGTCGCCGTTGACTATGGTCGCCAGCCTCTGTACGTGAGTACCCAGGATGTCGGCGAAGGCTTCTCGCTCGGCCTCGCACAACTCCGGAAATTCCTCGGCCACGTGCGATACCGGGCAATGGTGCTGACAGATCTGGACACCGTCGATGGGGCCGGTGACCCGCGTGGTGGTGGTCGCGTATCCCGCCCCGGTGAGGGCGACGGCGACGCGGTCCGCCGCGGCGGTGACGCCTGGTTTGACGCCCTTGCTCACTGCGTTTGCGACGCCGTCAACGCCAGCCAGGATCGTATCGATGCGCCTGCGCGCGAAGGTGCGGATGGCGTCGTCGCCGCCGACCTCGCGCAATTGCCGCATGGCGGCGACGGCCAGGTCGTCGTAGGCGTGGTCCAGTTTCGCCCGTCCGGCGGCGGTGAGCCGGTACCGCTTGGCGGGACGTCCCCGGCCGTTGTGCTGCCAGGACGCTGCGGCATTCGATTCGGCATCGCCGACCTCGACCAATGCGTCGAGGTGGCGGCGCACTCCGGCCGCTGAAATGCCCAGCCGATCGCCGATCTCACCGGCGGTGGTGGGGCCTTCTAGCAGCAGTTGCACGATAGATGCGCGGGTGTGCCCGTCGGAGGACACCGCGACGCCCGCCGGGGCCGGTAATCCGGCTCCAGTCGCGCGCGTAGCCTCCGTGCGGATTTTCACAACACCATTGTGACGGAATTCGGCAAACGGGTCTAGGAAGGTGACCCTTACAAGGCCGACTTACTACGCTGCTGTGATGGCAGCGCGGCTACGGTCACCCAGTTCTGCCGTCGCCCGCTGGCACGCCGACGAGACGACGGTCAGCTCTCCCCTCATCGCATCCGAGGTCGCAGCGCTGCGCCGCACCCGCGTCTTCGGCGCCACCGGCACCGTCCTGATGGCGATCGGGGCGCTCGGCGCTGGCGCGCGGCCGGTGGTCCAGGATCCCACGTTCGGAGTGCGGCTCCTCAATCTTCCCTCCCGCATCCAGACCGTGTCGTTGACGATGACGACCACGGGGGCCGTCATGATGGCGCTCGCATGGCTGATGCTTGGGCGATTCGCGCTGGGCAGCCGCCGCATGTCCAGGAGCCAGTTGGACCGCACCCTGCTCCTGTGGGCGCTGCCGCTGCTGATCGCGCCGCCGATGTACAGCAAGGACGTCTACTCCTACCTCGCGCAGAGTCAGATCGCCCGTCTCGGGCTCGATCCGTACCGGGTGGGGCCTGCGACCGGGCTCGGACTCGACCACGTCTTCACGCTTTCGGTACCAAGCCTGTGGCGAGAGACGCCGGCTCCGTACGGCCCACTGTTCCTGTGGATCGGCCGCGGCATCTCCGAACTCACCGGTGACAACATCGTCGCAGCAGTGCTTTGTCACCGCATCGTGGTCCTGGCCGGTGTGGGGCTGATCGTCTGGGCCACTCCACGTTTGGCCCGACGATGTGGTGTCGCCGAGGTCAGTGCACTGTGGCTGGGGCCCTGCAACCCACTCCTCTTCATGCATCTGGTCGCGGGCATCCACAACGAAGCGCCGATGCTCGGCCTGATGCTTGCGGGCACCGAGTTCGCGCTCCGAGCCGTCAGCCGAACCAGCGACGGCAGGTT
>NZ_JBOGDD010000255.1:0-3906 GCF_050701675.1 Mycobacterium sp.
GGAAGGACGTCAGCCGATCGCCCGGCCCGCGCCCTCCCAGAACCGTGCGCGGACGGCCTTCTTGTCCGGCTTGCCGAGACCGGTCACCGGTAGCGCGTCGACGACGAACACCTGCTTGGGCACCTGCACCGACCCCTTGCGGTCCTTGACCGCCGCCTGGATCTCGGCGGTCAAGGTAGCAATGGCCGCGACGTCCGAATCGGCATCGGCGCGCAGCACCACCACGGCCGTCACCGTCTCGCCCCACTTGTCGTCGGGGCTGCCGACGACGCACACCTGTGCGACCGAAGGATGTTCTGCGACAACGTCTTCCACCTCACGTGGGTAGACGTTGAACCCGCCGGTGACGATCATGTCCTTGACCCGGTCGACGATGAACCAGAAGCCGTCGGAGTCCTCGCGGGCCATGTCACCGGTGTGCAGCCAGCCGCCGGAGAACGTCTCGGCGGTCTGCTCCGGCAGCTTCCAGTAGCCCCCCGACAGCAGCGGCCCGGACACGCACACCTCGCCGACCTCGCCCTGGGGGACGGGATTGCCCTCGGCGTCCAGCAGCGCGCACCTGGCGAACAGCGTCGGTCGTCCGCACGATGACAGCCGCTTCTCGTCGTGGTCGTTCTTGCCGAGATACGAGATCGCCATCGGCGCCTCGGATTGCCCGTAGTTCTGCGCGAAGATCTTGCCGAACCGCTCGATGGCCTCCGCCAGCCGCACCGGGTTGATCGCCGACGCGCCGTAGTACACCGTCTCCAGCGACGAGAGGTCGCGGGTCTTGGAATCCGGATGGTCCATCAGGGCGTACAGCATGGCCGGCACCACGAACGTCGCGGTGATCCGCTCCTCCTCGATGACGCGCAGCGCCTCGCCCGGATCGAACTTCGCCATCACGTGCATCTCGCCGCCCTTGACCAGGGTCGGCAGGAAGTAGGCGGCCCCGGCGTGCGACAGCGGGGTGAGCATCAGGAACTTCGGGCTGTCCGGCCACTCCCACTCGGCGAGCTGAATGGTCGTCATGGTGCTGGTGGCCTGGCTCGTCATCATGACGCCCTTGGGCTTGCCGGTGGTGCCGCCGGTGTAGGACAGGCCGTTGACGTGATCGGGCGCAAGGTTGGCGGCGACCAGGGGGCGTGGCTCGTACTTGTCCGCCTCGGCCGTCAGGTCGACGACGTTCGCCCCTGACGCCGCGAGCTCGGGCGGGACCGGTCCGATGGTGAGGACCTGCTTGAGGGAGCCGGCCTTCTCGAGCAACCCGAGCGCCCGCTCGACGAACATCGGGTTGGGGTCGATGATCAGCGTCGTCACCTCGGCGTCGGTGAGCACGTACGCGTGGTCGTCGAGCGAGCCCAGCGGGTGCAGCGCCAGTCGGCGGTAGCCCTGGATCTGACCGGCGCTGGTGATCATCAGCACCTCGGGCCGGTTGAGTGACAGCAGGCCCGCCGTCTCGCCGGAACCCGCGCCGAGTGCCTCGAAGGCCTGCACGTACTGGCTGATCTTCGCTGCCAGCTGGCCACCGGTCAGCGTGGTGTCGCCGAGATGCAGCACCGGCTTGTCCCTGTGACGCTTCAGCGCGCCCACCAGCAGATGGCCGGAGTGGATCGGATGCCGCAGCAGCTCGTCGCTCATAGAGGACAGACTAGAACGTGTTACAGAACGAGCCGCTGCGCATCCCCAAAGTCACTTCGCGTAGCGGGGATCGTTCTCCTCGCGCCACTTGAGCTCCTTCTGAATCCACTCGTTGTCCTGGTCGAACTCCTCGGTCTCGGACACGCGGCGCACCTCGAGCTTCACGCCGGGCCCCAACGGGCACTTCTGCGCCCACTGCTTGGCCTCGACGACAGAGGACACGTCCAGGATCCAGAAGCCGTTGAACAACTCCTTTGCCTCCGCGTACGGGCCATCGGTCACCACGGGTGGATCCGAGTTGAAGTCGACGACGAAACCCTCCTCGGGTCCGGTCAGTCCCTCGCCGGCGAGCAGCACGCCCGCCTTGATGAGTTCCTCGTTGTAGCGGCCCATCGCGGCGATGATCTCGCTGAAGTCGATGTTGTCCTCGACGAACTTCTCCGCTTCCGGGGTGGACCGCATGATCAGCATGTAACGCATTTCGATGTCTCCTTCTTCTTGGGGGAAGGGGCGCGTCCATCGTGCCCTCGTTCATACGTCGAATGGCAACCCCGGTAAATCGACACGACGAGAAGGGAAATCTCATCGAATTTTCCCTTGTCTCTGCAAGGATGACGACATGGCTGCTGACCTGGCTTTTTTCGGGACCGTGCTGACGGTCGACGACGCCCGTCCCACCGCGGGGGCGCTCGCGGTGGCCGACGGGCGCATCGTCGCGGTCGGCGATCGGGCCGACGTGCAGGGTTGGATCGGACCAGACACCGAGATCGTCGAAATCGGGGACGGCTGCCTGATGCCAGGGCTCATCGAGGCGCACGGGCACCCGCTCATGGAGGCCATCGTGCTGGCCGACCGCATCGTCGACATCCGCCCGGTCACCATGCGCAGCGCCGAGGTCGTACTGGCCGCGATACACGACGAGGTCGCGGTGCGCGGCGCGTCGGGTGCGTACCTCAATGGGTGGGACCCGCTGCTGCAGGTCGGTCTGCCGGAGCCCACGCTCGCATGGCTGAACGCCGAGGCGCCCGACACCCCGCTGGTGATCGTCCACAACTCGGGACACAAGGCGTACTTCAACTCGGCGGTGGCCCGGCAGCTGGGGCTGAACCGCGACACTCCCGACCCGAAGGGTGCGAAGTACGGCCGCGACGCCGATGGCGAGCTCGACGGAACGGCCGAGGAGACGGGCGCGGTGTTCCCGCTGATCGGTGGCGCGATCGACCCGAACGGCTACCCGGCGATGCTGCTCGCCGAGTGCGGGCGACTGAACCGGGCCGGGCTGACCACCTGTTCGGAGATGGCGTTCGACCCGATGTTCCGGCCGGTCCTCGACTCGCTGCGGGACGACTTGACGGTGCGGCTGCGCACCTACGAGATGTCGACGGCTGAGATGTCCACCACGCAGACGCCGTCCAACGGGGATGACGTCGTCAGGCAGGTGGGCATCAAGATCTGGGTCGACGGGTCACCGTGGATCGGCAACATCGACCTGACGTTCCCCTACCTGGACACCGAGGCCACCCGCACCATCGGCGTGACTCCGGGCTCCTGCGGCCACGCCAACTACACCCGCGAGCAGCTGACCGAGATCGTCGCCGCGTACTTCCCGCTCGGCTGGCAGATGGCGTGCCACGTCCAGGGCGACAACGGGGTCGACACCATCCTCGACGTGTATGAGCATGCGCTGCAAGCGAATCCGCGTGACGATCACCGGCTGCGGCTCGAACACGTCGGCGCCATCTCGGATGCGCAGCTGCAGCGTGCCCACGATCTCGGCGTCACGTGCAGCATCTTCGTCGACCAGATCCACTACTGGGGCGACATCGTCGTGGACGGACTCTTCGGTGAAGAGCACGGTTCCAGGTGGATGCCCACCGGGTCGGCCGTGGCCACCGGGATGCGGATCTCCCTGCACAACGACCCGCCCGTGACGCCAGAGGAACCGCTGCGCAACATCAGCGTCGCCGCCACCCGCATCGCCCCGAGCGGCCGGGTGCTGGGACCGGAGCAGCGCCTGACGGTCGAGCAGGCCATCCGGGCGCAGACGCTGGATGCGGCGTGGCAGTTGTTCTCCGACGACGTCATCGGCTCGCTGGAGGTGGGCAAGTACGCGGATCTCGTGCTGCTGTCCGCCGACCCGCGGGCGGTGCCGCCCGAGGACGTCGCGGACCTCGAGGTGCGCGCAACCTATCTCGCGGGGCGTCGCGTGTTTGCCAAATTTGACTGACGGCGGTCTTCGTCGTGGCACGCTCGTGTCATGTCCGACCTGGCTGATCCCCGATTTCT
>NZ_JBOGDD010000256.1:0-1515 GCF_050701675.1 Mycobacterium sp.
CAAGTACGCCTACCGCCACTCGGGTTACCCCGGCGGCCTGCGCAGGCGCACCATCGGCGAAATGATGGCCAAGAATCCCGAAAAGGTCGTGGAGAACGCGATCGTCGGCATGCTTCCGCACAACAAGCTGAGCCGTCAGATCCAGAAGAAGCTGAAGGTGTACGCGGGTTCCGAGCATCCGCACATCGCTCAGCAGCCCGTTCCGTTCGAGATCAAGCAGGTGGCCCAGTGACCGAGACGACTGACGTGACCGAACCGACCGAGGTCGAAGAAGTGACCGAGGCGCCAGAAGCCGCCCCGACGGTCGAGGTCGTCGAGGTGGCCGAGACCGCCGCGGCCGACGAGGCCCCGGCCCGCGAGCCGCTCCTGCTCGACCGTCCCATCCAGACCGTCGGCCGCCGCAAGGAGGCCGTGGTGCGGGTGCGCCTCACGCCAGGCACCGGCAAGTTCACCCTGGACGGCCGCAGCCTGGAGGAGTACTTCCCGAACAAGGTGCACCAGCAGCTCATCAAGGCTCCGCTGGTGCTCGTGGACCGGGTCGACACCGTCGACATCTTCGCCCACCTCGATGGCGGCGGCCCCTCCGGACAGGCGGGCGCGCTGCGTCTGGCCATCGCCAGGGCGCTGATCATCGTGCAGCCCGAGGACCGCCCGCCGCTGAAGAAGGCCGGCTTCCTCACGCGTGACCCGCGTGCGATCGAACGCAAGAAGTACGGCCTGAAGAAGGCCCGCAAGGCGCCGCAGTACAGCAAGCGCTGATCTGTTCGACACTGTTTGGCCACGAGCGTGCGCGTCTGGTTTCGTTTCGGCGTCCAGGCGTGCACGCTTTTGGCTTGTCTAGGAGGTGCGCATGGGTCGACTGTTCGGCACCGACGGAGTCCGTGGCGTCGCCAATACCGATCTGACCGCTGAGCTGGCGCTGGCCCTCGGGTCCGCCGCAGCGCGTCGACTCGGGACGTCCGGAGGGCAGCGTCGGGTGGCCGTCGTCGGCCGTGACCCCCGGGCCAGTGGAGAAATGCTCGAAGCCGCGGTCATCGCAGGCATCACCAGTGAGGGCGTGGACGCGCTGCGAGTGGGCGTGCTGCCGACCCCAGCGGTGGCCCACCTGACGGGTGCTTACGGCGCCGAGTTCGGCGTCATGATCTCCGCGTCGCACAACCCGATGCCCGACAACGGCATCAAGATCTTCGGCCCCGGTGGCCACAAGCTCGACGACGCTGCCGAGGACCGCATCACCGAACTTCTCAGCGCGGGGCCGGGCAACCGTCCCGTAGGCGCGGGGATCGGCCGCGTGCTCGATGCCGACGACGCGCTCGAGCGCTACCTGCGGCACGTGGCGACGGCTGCGCCCGCCCCGCTGGACGGCACGACCGTGGTGGTCGACTGCGCGCATGGCGCCGCGTCGGCTGCCGCGCCGCTGGCCTACCGCGCCGCGGGCGCCACCGTCATCGCGATCAACGCGGAACCAAACGGCCTCAACATCAATGAGGGCTGCGGGTCGACCCACTTGGAGGT
>NZ_JBOGDD010000257.1:0-4399 GCF_050701675.1 Mycobacterium sp.
CCACCGGGCTGGCTCAGTGCGCCGAGCTGACCTGGCAGCTGCGCGGCACCGCCGACAAGCGTCAGGTCGACGGCGTCACCGCCGCGCTGCAGCACAACATCGGCCTCGGCGGCGCCGCCGTCGTGACGGCCTACCAACGCGCCGACCGCTAACCCTCCACTCCCGCCGTTCGGCGGCAAGTCAACCAACGAGAAGGAGAAGGACATGGGACACATCGAAGCCACCAAGAACCTCACCGCTGCCCCCGATGCGGTATGGGCGACCGTCGTCGATCCGCGCACCTGGGACGGGTGGTTCACCGTGCACGAGCGGTGGATGGAGGAGCCTGCCGAGCAGCTGACTCAGGGGACGAAACTGCCTGCCAAGATCGTCATGTTGGGGATGGCCAACAAGATCGAGTGGAACATCGAGACCGTCGACGCGCCCAGCACTCTGACCCTGAGCGGGACCGGAATGGCCGGTGTGAAGGCGCAATTCACGTTCACCCTGGTCCCCGCGGGAACGGGTTCGAAGTTCACCGTGGCAGGCGACTTCGAGGGCGCGCTGATCAAGGGCGCGCTGGCGAAGGCCATCGAGAAGGACGGTCTCAAACAACTCGACAAGAGCCTCGAGCAGCTCGACGCCCTGGCCTCGACGCCCGCATGAGCGCCTCGGTGAGTGAGGACCTGAAATTCGACGACAGCGGCCTGGATACCTGGACCGACGAGGACCGCTTCGAGGTCACCGCGGACCGGCTCGCCGAATACGCCGCGGCGACAAACGATCCGATCACAGCACACCGTAGCGGCGAGATCGCCCCGCCGGTGTTCGCGATCGTTCCGGTGTTCGAGTCGCTGTTGATGCCCGCGGTGGACGTACTGCCGGTCGAGCTGATCCCGCGCGTCGTGCACGGCGAGCAGGACTTCCACTTCCACCGCCCGATCCGGCCGGGGGACAAGCTGGTCTCGCGCGGCAAGATGATCGGCTACGAGGGGCTGGAGAACGGCACCCGCGCGGCGATCAAGCTCGAATGTCGCACCGAGGAAGGCGAACTGGTCAACGAGCAGTTCGTCACCACGTTCGTGCGTGGGTTCAACGCGGGCAAGTCCATCGGGGTGCTCAGTCCGGACCACAAGTTCGACGGGAGCTTGCGCGCTCAGGAACCGGTCGCCGTCGTCGTACAGCACGTCGACGACGATCAGACGTTCCGGTACTCGCCGGCCTCGGGCGATCCGATGCCGATCCACCTCGACGAGGACGTGGCCCGCGACGCCGGTCTGCCCGGCATCATCGCGCATGGGTTGTGCACCATGGCCTTCACGTCATGGGCGCTGCTCACCGAGGTCGCCGATGCGGACGTCAGCAAGCTCAAGAGGTTCGCCGTCCGGTTCTCGAAGATGGTGCTCCCTGGCGACGATCTCGAAACGCGGATCTGGAAGAAGGACAGCGCCGACGGCGTGACGACGTATGCATTCGAGACCATCCGGGTCGGACGCGACGAGAAGGCAATCACCGACGGCTTGGCCGAGATCAGGGAGGCATGACATGGGAGCACTCGAAGGCAGAGTCGCAGTGATCACCGGCGCGGGGCGGGGCATCGGCCGCGAGCACGCACTGCTGTTCGCGCGGGAGGGCGCCAGGATCGTGGTCAACGACCTGGGTGGATCCAACGCCGGTGACGGTTCCGACGCCGGCCCGGCACAGGACGTCGTGGCCGAGATCAAGGATGCCGGCGGTGTCGCGGTGGCCAACACCGAGAACATCGCCACCTGGGATGGCGCGAGAGGCCTCGTCCAGCAGGCGATCGACGAGTTCGGCCAGCTCGACGTCGTGGTGAACAACGCAGGTATCCTGCGTGACGCATTCATCGCCTCGATGGAGGAGGCGCAGTGGGACGCCGTCATCGGCGTGCACCTCAAGGGACACTTCGCGGTGCTCCGACACGCCGCCGAGTACTGGAAGGCGCAGTCCAAGGCAGGTGACCAACCCAACGCTGCCGTCATCAACACCGCGTCGGGTTCCGGTGTGACGCTTCCGAATGCGGGCCAGGCGAACTACGGTTCGGCGAAGGCCGCGATCGCCGCCCTCACGCTGATCGCCGCCGAGGAACTCGACCGCTACGGGGTGCGGGTCAACGCCATCGCTCCCATCGCCCGCACCCGACTCACCCTGGCCACGCCGGGAATGGGGGCGTTGATGGCCGAACCGGACGAGGGTGAGCCGGACCTGTTCAGCCCGGCCAACATCTCACCGCTGGTGGCTTATCTCGCCACCGAGAAGTGCCCCATCACGGGAAGGGTCTTCGCCGTGCAGGGCGGGGCCATCTCGGCGCTGCGCGGTTGGCACGACACCGACACCATCGAGACCGAAGACGTGTGGCAGATCGACGACATCGCCGAGAGGTTGCCGAGCTGATGTTCGAATGGTCTGATACCGACGTCATCATGCGCGACACCATGCGGACGTTCATTGACAAGGAGATCCGTCCACACCTCGACGCGCTGGAGAGCGGCGAGCTCTCGCCGTATCCCATTGCCCGCAAGCTATTCAGCGAGTTCGGCCTCGACGTGATGGCCGCCGAAGCGGTCAAGGGCATGCTCGAAAGGGAGCGCGCCAGGGCGGAGTCGGGATCGGTGGAGTCCGCTGAGAAGAAGAGCGGGGGGCTGGGCGACATGGGCGCTCAGGCGTCGATGGCGGTCGCCATGGTCTCCGAGCTCGCCGGGGTGAGCATCGGTCTCATCAGCACCTTCGGCGTCAGCCTCGGCCTCGGCGCGGCCACCATCGCCACCCGTGGCACGCTGGCGCAGAAGGAACGTTGGCTGCCGGAGCTGATGACGCTTGAGAAGATCGCCGCCTGGGCGATCACCGAACCCGACGCGGGATCGGATGCGTTCGGGGGCATGAAGACCTATGTCCGGCGTGATGGGGAGGACTACGTCCTCAACGGGCAGAAGACGTTCATCACCAACGGCCCGGACGCGGACGTGCTCGTCGTGTACGCCAAGCTGGACGACGGCGACCAGGCCGACAAGCGCAACCGCAAGGTCCTGACCTTCGTCCTGGACACCGGCATGCCGGGGCTTACCCAGGGCAAGGCCTTCAAGAAGATGGGCATGATGTCCTCACCGACGGGCGAGTTGTTCTTCGACGACGTCCGGCTCACACCCGACCGACTGCTTGGCGAGACGGAGCACCACGCCGGCGGCGACGGCCGGGACAGTGCACGCGCCAACTTCGTCGCCGAGCGCGTCGGGATCGCAGCGATGTCGCTCGGCATCATCAACGAATGTCACCGACTGTGCGTCGACTACGCGAAGACGCGGACTCTGTGGGGTAGGGAGATCGGTCAGTTCCAGTTGATCCAGCTGAAGCTGGCGAAGATGGAGGTCGCCCGGATGAACGTGCAGAACATGGTGTTTCAGACTCTTGAGCGCCTCCAGGCCGGCAAGCTGCCCTCGTTGGGCGAGGCGTCCGCCATCAAGTGGTACTCGTCGGAAGCCGCTACGGAAGTGGCGATGGACGCCGTTCAGCTGTTCGGTGGCAACGGCTACATGACCGAGTACCGCGTCGAGCAGTTGGCACGTGACGCCAAGTCGCTGATGATCTACGCCGGCAGCAACGAAGTTCAGATCACCCACGTGGCCAAGGGTCTGCTCAGCGCGTGATCACCGAAATCCGTTCCCGGTTCGCCGGGGTGGACACCCGGGTGTTGGAGGTCGCCGGGTGCGGTACGGCCCGGGACGGCGCGCGGACCCGGACGTGATTGCGCCGTCGCAACGGAAGACGACGAGCATGGCCGACGTGGCGCGACTCGGCCGCTACGCGCTGCAGTACGCCTACGAGACACGCACGGGCCACGCCGGCATCGAGGTGCGCTGCCCGACCGTCGTGGTCCACCGCAGGCGTGACCGGGTCATCCCGGTGCGCTCCAGTCGTGTTCTGCATCAACAGATTCCCAGCAGTGAGTTCGTGGTCCTTCCCCGGTCGGGACACTGCCCGCAATTGGACGATCCCGATGAAGTCGTCCGGCTGATCCTGCAGGTCGCACCCGATGCCGAAGAGAGGACTTGACGAAAATGCCCCAGCGCACGGTGGCCGAACTCCACGAAGCCGCCAGCATCTGTCAGCTGTTCCAGGACACGGTTGCACGCCATCCCGATCGCGTCGCGCTGCGTGCCGCAGGGGATGACGAGCCGATCACCTGGCGGCAGTATGCCTCCCGGGTGCGGACGATCGCCGCGGGTCTGGCCGCCCTTGGCGTGGGCCGAGGCGACACGGTCGCGTTGCTGCTGACCAACAGGCCGGAGTTCAATCTCGTCGACGCGGCGGTGCAACACCTTGGCGCTATTCCCTTCTCCGTCTACAACACGTCCAGCGCCGACCAGATCGCCCACCTGTTCACCAATGCCGAGAACAGGGT
>NZ_JBOGDD010000258.1:0-2698 GCF_050701675.1 Mycobacterium sp.
TAGGCGGGGAGTCGCTCGGCTAGTTGGGCGCGGGTTTGTGCCGGGTCTGCGGTGCCGATGAGGTAACCGACCAGGCGCTTGTCGCCGGGGCGGTCTTCGCGGGCGATGACCGCGGCCTGCGCCACGCCGTCGAGTTGGGTGAGGGTGGCTTGGATTTCGCCGAGTTCGATGCGGTAGCCGCGGATCTTGACCTGTTCATCGGCGCGGCCGAGGTATTGCAGTTGCCCGTCGGCAGCCCAGCGCGCCAGGTCCCCGGTGCGGTACATCCGCGTTCCGGGTTCGCCAAATGGGCACGCCACGAACCGCGAGGCGCTCAGCCCGGCCCGACGCCAATATCCAACTCCCACACCATGGCCGGCGACGTACAACTCGCCGACCACCCCGAGGGGTGCTGGTTGCAGCCAGCCGTCCAGCACGAACAGTGCCACGGTGGGCACCGGTGCCCCGATCGGTGCCACGCCCGACCCCGCGGTCAAGGGAGCGCTCATCGACGCATAGACCGTGGCCTCGGTCGGTCCGTAGGCGTTGATCATCACCCGCCCGGGCGCCCACCGATCGACCACCTCGGCCGGGCAGGCCTCACCGCCGAGCAGTAAGGCCATCGAATCCAATCCCTGTGGTGAGAGCGCGGCCACCGAAGAGGGGGTCTGGGTGAGTACGTTGACCCGTTCGCTGACCAACAGGGCGTGGAAGTCCTCTGGGGAGGCCGTGACGTCCTCGGGTACCACCACCAAGCGTCCACCCCCGAGCAGCGCAGCCCAGATCTCCCACACCGAGAAGTCGAACGCATAGGAATGGCACTGGGTCCACACCTGAACGTCGGGCAGATGGGGCGACGACGACTCCACCAAGTGATTCACGTTGTGGTGGCTGATGGCCACGCCCTTGGGCACACCGGTGGTCCCTGACGTGTAGATGAGATAGGCAATGTCGTCCGGGGCGGGCGCCGGAAGTGCGATGCGGGGCTGAGCGGCAATGCGGGGGTCGACGAGGTCGATGACACGTAGGTCGGACCCGTGCAGCCGTGACCGCAGGTCGGCGGTGGTGATGGCGGCGATCGGCGCGGCATCGGACATCATGAAGTCGATCCGGTCGCCGGGCAGCGCCGGGTCGATCGCCAGGTAGGCCGCCCCGGTCTTGAGCACCGCCAGCATGGCGATGATAGCTTCGGCCGAGCGTTCCAACAACAGCGCTACACACGCACCCGGGCCGATGTCGTAGCCAGACATCAAGTGCGCCATTTGATTCGACGCCTCGTCGAGTTCGCGGTAGGTCCAGGAGCCAACGTCGTGGTTGATCGCGACCGCGCTCGGGGTGCGCGTCACGTGGGCGGCGAACAACTCAGGAACCGACATCGGCGCTGGCGCGGCGCGGTCCAACACTGCCCGGTTGCCCATCTCGTCGAGGCGGTTGTGCTCACCAGCATCCAGCACGTCGATCGACGACAGTCGTTGCTCCGGTTTGGTGATCATCGCCACCAACATGCGTTCGAACCGCTCGACGAGTGCCTCGATGGTTGCCGTGTCGAACACGTCGGTGCGAAATTCCACTGCCCCGCCGATCCCGGCCGTGCCACCGACCTCGGTGAAGCGTTCGACCAGAGAAATTGCCAGATCCATCCGGGCGGTGTGGGTATCGATCGGCATCTGGGTGACCTGCAGATCGCCCAATGCCAATCCAGTGGTCGGGTCATTGTCGTGGCCGGGCAGGTTCTGCCAGGCCATCATGACCTGGAACAGCGGGTGATGCGTCATGGACCTGGTGGGGTTGAGCCGTTCGACGAGCACCTCGAAGGGCAC
Source organism: Mycobacterium sp. (assembly GCF_050701675.1). Taxonomy (GTDB): domain Bacteria; phylum Actinomycetota; class Actinomycetes; order Mycobacteriales; family Mycobacteriaceae; genus Mycobacterium. Next base: position 1,800 of record NZ_JBOGDD010000258.1, read on the forward strand.
GTCTTGATGCTCGTAGGCAGCCAGGCTGCGCCGCCGTACCTGGCTCAGCAGCTCGGCAAAGCTGGGATCGCCGGCCAGCTCGACCCGCAGCACCAGGGTGTTGACGAAGAATCCGACCAGTTCATCGAGTGCGGGGTCGCCACGCCCTGCGATCGGGAACCCCACCGCCACATCGGAACTAGCAGTGAGCCGCGACAGCAGCACCGCCAAGGCGGTCTGAACCACCATGAAGCTGGTCGCGTTGTACTCGGCGGCCAGCTCGCGGATACCCTGTTGCAACTCGGCAGGCCAGTCCACGGTCACCTTGGAACCGCGCTGATCAGCCACCGGCGGATACGGTCGATCGGTGGGCAGCTGCAGGCGTTCGGGCATCCCGGCCAGGGCGTCCTGCCAGTAGGTCAGTTGGCTGGCGATGGGACTGTGAACGTCGTTCAGCTCACCGAGCTGTTCGCGCTGCCACAACGTGTAATCGACGTACTGCACCGGTAATTCAGCCCAGCCCGGGGGCCGCCCCGCACACCGGCTGGCATAGGCCACACCGAGATCACGCACCAGCGGTGCGATCGACCAGCCGTCGGCAGCGATGTGATGCACCGCGGCCACCAACACGTGTTCGTCCTCGGTGACGCGGATGAGCCGTGCCCGCAGCGGGAGCTCAGTGGCCAGGTCGAAGGGGTGGCGCGCTGCCTCCTCGATGGATTCACCGAGCCGGCCTGCGGGCCACGCGGTGGCATCGACGACCTCCCAACCGATGTCGATCCGCTCGGCGGAGACGACCTGCTGCTGGGGGATGCCCGTGGGTGCGGCAATCAGGGTACGCAGGCTCTCGTGGCGGCCCGTCACATCGGCCAGCGCCGCAACCAGCGCGTCGACATCGAGGTGCCCGCACAGACGCAACG
>NZ_JBOGDD010000259.1:0-15240 GCF_050701675.1 Mycobacterium sp.
ACCCACAGACGCGCGCTCGCCGCCGCGGTATACCGCGCGGCGAGCTTCTTCTCGTCGTTGTCTTCGTCATCGGCCACGGAAAGCCAGTGGCGGATCTGATCTGCACGTTCGTCGCTCATGGTGGACACCCTCCATTGGGTTGGGTCACGTCCGAAGATCGACGCTGCGGTCTGCGGCAGTGACGGGTTCTGTGACCTGGGTTACCCACTTTCGTGGCCGCCTCCCGCGCCGTTGCTCGCCACTTGTCGGGGAGGCTTCGTCGGTTACCTTGCGTAGCCGGTTACGGCACCGACCCAGCTGATGGCGGCGGCCGAGTCGACGCTTGGCCTCGTGCCCTTCGCCCCAGTACACGAGGTGGTTGACGTCTTCGCCGCGGTTCTCCAGGTTCGTCGAAACCGTCGGAGCGGTGTCAGTATCGTTGGTGCCGAGGCGAATCCACCAGTGTGTGGATGTTGGCGTCGAGGGTTCGGCTGGTATCGCCAGTGGTGCCCGCGCCGAATCCGTTGCAGCGGCGCAGGTTCAGGGAATTCTGGTTGCGGGCACGTAGCGGCCCACCGAATTGGCGACACGATGGGCGCATTGGTGGCGTCGACGGGTGGTCATTCCAGCCAGCGCCCCAGGGGCGAGGGCGAAGCAACGCCGGTCGACCGCGGCAGGCCCAACACTCGATCCCAGCCGCGCCATCGTCAGGCCAGCGTGGTGTGCATCAGCATCACGTTGTACGCCGACCACAGCGACAGGTTGTAGTACAGCTCCTTGCCCGTCGACCAGGGGTGGAGGTATGGAGCGTAGACGCCGCCGGGAATCTGCATGGACGGCACCAGCAGTTGCTCGGGCCCCCACGGTCCCTGCGGGGCAGGCGCAGTCCTCATCACGACGTCGTTGGCACCGTTGCCGTACATCACCAGGTACTGCTTGAGATAAGTGTTGTACTGGGCCGACATTTCGCCGACTTGACCCGGGATCACCGGCGTTGCTGCGCCAGGGTTGCCAGGAACCCAGGCTCCGTTGTCGGCGTTCCAGTATTCGTACTTGGTGAGGTCCGGGATGAAGCTCGGGGCGACGCGCGCCAAGTACGCCGAGCCACTGCGGCCGGAGGGGGTGCCGAACGTGTACATGTACTGATCGCCGGGGCCTGGCTTGAGGAACGCGCTCATTTGGAAGTTCTCGTTGCCCGCCCCTGGCGTGCGGATGGTCCCGGGGTAGACGCCCCACGTCTCGCCGTTGTCGGAAGACACCGCCGTCGCCGCGAAGTTCGTCGACCACGAGCCAGGGCTGTCCCAGTTCCTGATGGACATGAAGTTGAGGTACTGGCGATTTCCGACGGCGACGCCGGAGGTCGGGATGATGCCCGTCTCATCCGGAGCTTGCCCGATGCTGTTGATGATCTGCTTGGAGATGCCCGGCCGCCATACCGGTGAGCCGGAATATCTGTTGCCGACCACGCCGTCGGGCACGGCAACCGTGTTCGAGAGCGCACCGTCCTGGCTGCGGAACAGCGCGTTGTACCGCCACTGCTTGCCGGGAATGCCGCAGTAGCCGTTCGTGTCGCCGAACGCCATGAGCACCTGATGGTTGGCGGGATCGCCGTTGTCCCACATGATCCCGAGGTCGGTTCCGGTGATGGCGAAACGCTGGATGGTCTTGTTCGGGCTGTCCGGTCCGGTCACCCATCCGACGATCGAGGTGCCAGCGGGGTTGGCAGACACCGGCACGGCTGCGGGTTGAGCTGCCGCCGGAGCTTGTTGCGCCGCGGGCACCTGTTGGGTCGCCGCGCCGTTGGGATTCGGCGACGGCACCACGGCCGCCTGCTGTTGCACCGGCGCGGAGCGGGGGGCTGGAGTGAGCGCCTTGAGGAGTGCGGGCAAGAGGCCCAGTTTGGGTAGTGGCGACGCGTCATTCGCGCCGGTGGGCTTGTGCCCGATGGGGCGGTTGAACGGTGCGAGCCGGGATGGGCTCGGGATCTCGAAGGCCTGGGTGGCAAGAGGCTGCGCTTGCGCGGCAGCGCCCTCACAGGGCTCGGCGTTTGCCGGTGGCGCGACACCCAATGCTGCGCTGAGCCCCATGACGGCCGCCAACGACACCAAAGTTGCAATTCGGGGACGCGGCGACATGTCGCACCTTTCACGGGCGGGACGTCGCAATGACGTCAACAGCTGACCGATGTGACGATAGTGAACAAAGGGGCTGGAGGGATCAGTGATCCCTGACCGGTATCCATCCGTGACCGCGTCGACATCTGTCTGGCCGGGCCCGAGGAAGCGCATTCGTTTGCTTGTGTTCCGCGACGGGCATGGCGCTCTTGCAGCCGTTTTCGCGACCTACCGGATGTCGGCGCCGCCAGGCTGCCTTGTTGACGCTCATCGGCGAGTTCGGTGAAGCCGGTGGCAATGACCGTCCTGCAGCCGTCATCCTGGTGGAACCTCCGCGGACACCAGAAGGGATCGTCATGAAGATTGGAATCGGCCTGCCGAATAACGTCGCGGGTGTTGCCGCGCCGGTGGTCGTCGAATGGGCCCGGCGTGTGGAGCAGCGCGGATTCGAGTCCGCCACCACGGTCGACCGCCTCGTCTACCCAAGTGTCGACTCGATCGTCACGCTGGCTCTGGCGGCAGGCGCGACCACGAATCTCGCACTGGTGACCAACATCCTGCTGACACCGCTCTATCCGTCGGCGATTCTCGCCAAGCAGTTGGCCTCGATTGCGGCCGCCACCGGCAACCGACTCACCATCGGTGTCGGCGTCGGCGGGCGCGAGGACGACTACGCTGCCGCTGGCGTCGACTTCCAGGTCCGCGGTCGCCTCCTCGACGACCAAGTGGAGTTCCTGCGGCACGCGTGGCGGGGTGGGGCGATCACCGGTGGTGCCGCGTTATGCGCTGAGCCCGTGGACATTCCGGTGCTCTTCGGCGGCACGTCCAAGGCAACCGTCCGGCGGGCGACCACCGTGGGAGACGGCTGGGTCGCAGGATCGCTGCGCGACTATCCGGCCCAGTCGCAGTTCGCCGATCGCATCCGCGCAGGCTGGCGAGAGGCGGGGCGGCCAGGAAGCCCTCAGCTCCATGCCTCCGTCAACTTCGCGATCGGTGACGAGGACGTCAGCCGGACGGGACGGGAGCACTTGGGGCGGTACTACGGGTTCAGGCCCGCGTACGCCGATCTCAACGTGGCCGACATGATCACCACGGCGCAGGATGCCCGCGACACCGTCACCGCCTACCGCGAATTGGGATTCGATCGGCTGCTGTTCCACCCCGCCGTGTCGGCCATCGAGCAGGTCGACCGTCTTGCTGACGCGGTGCTGTGACACGTGCCCAGCGCGACGGTCCGCGGACGACACTCAGGGGATGACGCCCGACGGTGCACTGTTGGTGCGGACGGACAACTCACCCGCGAACGTGCGGAACACATACTCCCTCAATGGGATAACCGCCAAGAGTAATGCCGACCGCCCATCCCGTTCGGCAGAATTGTCAGTCACGACAATTCGCCGTTCGGTTGTGGTTAGCTTTGCTGGCCGGTGGCGTCCGACCACCGAGTGAAGGAGCTTCCGATGTCGATGTCTGGACGTACTCTTCGCAGCGCATTGGTCGGCGTCGTCGCCGGCGGCGCGATGCTGTTCGGGGGAGCTTCGGCGGCCTCCGCCGAACCCGACCCTGGACCCGCAGCGCCGCCGCCCAATTGCACGGCCGGAGACCTTGCGGTGGCATCCGGCACCGTCGGAACCGCCATGGGCGACTACTTGTTCACCCACCCCGACGTCAACGACTTCTTCACCGGCCTGCGTGGGCTGCCGTTCCAAGAGGTCCACGACCGCGTCACGACCTACATGGCCGATCATCCGCAGACCGAGTCCGAGATCAACGGCATCCGCCAGCCCCTGACCGATCTACGAAGCCGGTGCGACCTCGGCCCATCGCCACTGGGCTCCTAGGAGATACGGACATGATTCATTGGAAGCGGTCCTGGACCGTCACCGCGGCAAGCGTGCTGGCCATCGCAGCCATCCCAGGCGCGATCGTCACCGTCCAGCCGACGGGCAGCGCCAACGCCGACGTCTGCGTCGGCGCCGGGCGACGGGTCCAGGTGAGTGGTTGCGCCAACATCGCCGACGCGGTCGCGCCGTACGTTCCGCCGCCCGCGTACTACGCCCCGATGCCGGATGACCCACCCCCACCCCCGAACGTCAGCGGTTGCGTGAGCTATAACGGCAGATGGGTCAACGCCAGCGGATGCAACTAGTGGTGAGCGCAACCCAGTAGGGAGATCTGGCGATGCTGGCCGTTGACCTGCTGGTCCGGGTGGGCCTGGCGACGGTGCTCGGCGTCGCGATCGGCTTCGAACGCCAATGGCGCTCCCGCATGGCGGGCCTGCAGACGATGGCGCTCGTCAGCATGGGCGCGTCGCTGTTCCTGATCCTGAGCGCCTACAGCTTCAACCAGGAAGCCAACCGCCTCACCGTCGCCGCTCAGATCGTCTCGGGCATAGGCTTTCTCGGGGCCGGGGTCATCATGAAGCAGGGGCTGTCGGTGACGGGCCTCAATACCGCCGCAACGCTGTGGGCCACCGGCGCAGTGGGAGCACTGGCCGGGGCCTGGATGTGGCGCGAGGCCATCGCGGGCGCCACCGTCGTCCTCGCGGGGAATTGGTTCCTGCAGCCATTGGCGAACCACATGGACAGACGGCACGCCAAGAACGGCAGTCGTGAGGCGACGCCATCCGACTACATTCTCGAAGCGGTGTGCCTCCGAGCAATGGAGGCCGACATCAAGGAGCTTCTCGCCACTTGTATGCCATCGCCCCGCTTCCGGCTCCGCTCGGTCCGCATGCATCCGGCACACGCTGCCGACCAGGTCGACCTGCAAGCAAGCTTCAGCACCGCCGACCGCGACGATCTCGTCGCAGAGGATGCGGTCAGGACGCTTGCTCAAAGGCCGGGGGTCACGTTCGCGCGCTGGAGCATCGCCGACGAGCAGGCCGCCGACTGGTCCCGTTGACCGTGGCAGTGCACCGCCGCGGAGGACCGCTTAACGTATAGCCATGGCGGATCGTGACTTCCTCGACCCAGCGGCCTTCGAGCCGCCCATCGTGGACCCGGAACAGCTGCGGGCACACCGCAAACACCGACTTGCCCTGGCCTACCGTGTCATTGGTGCGATGGGTTGGGGCTCGTTGGGTGACGGGCACATCTCGGCCCGCGATCCAGAGCGCCCGGACTGCTTCTGGCTGGGGCGCTACGGTGTGCCGTTCCGGTACATGACCACCGACGATCTCGTTCTCGTCCGCGCGGACGGCACCGTCGAAGGTGGTGGCCACATCAACATGGCGGCCTATTACATCCACGCCCCGGTGCACGAGGCGGTCCCCGGAGTCGTCGCGGCGGTCCACTGTCACACGCCCTACGGGACGCCGTTCTCGGCAGCCGTCACCAGGCTTGAACCGATCTCACAGGAGGCGTGCGCATTCTTCGGTGACCACGAGATCTTCGACGACGAGGAGGTCAACATCGGCTCGACCGACGGCGGTAAGCGCATAGCGGCGACGATCGGGGACGCCCGTGGCGTCATTCTGCGCAACCACGGTCTGTTGACGGTCGGCACCACGGTTGACTCGGCGGTCGGATTCTTCCTACTCATGGAACGCTGCGCCGAGATTCAGGTGAAGGCGCGCGACGCCCGCCCGATCGGAGCCGCCGCGGCCCAGCGCTTTCACGACGAGTTCGACGAGGCCGCTGGGTGGCAGGCATTTCAGTGGGCGCAGCGCACGTACGTGCCCGACGCCGCCGCCTGACCGCTACGGGTCGTCGGGGTCGGCGAGTAGGCGTTCGGGGTGGTGGTAGTAGTTGGTGCGGGCTTGGCCGGTGTCGAGGTGTGGGGGTGGGATCCATTCGACGATGCCGTTGCGGATGACCACGGTCCAGCCGGTTTCGGCGAGGCGGTTGTCGGGGCCGCAGGCGAGGACTTCTTCGTCGATGTTGGTGTGGCCGTCGTTCTTCCAGCCGTTCACGTGATGGACTTGGCAGCCGTAGCCGGGGACGGTGCAGCCGGGGAAGGTGCAGCCCCGTTGTTGGGATAGCAGCATGATCCGATGTGCGGCGGGGGCGATCCGCTTGGACCGACCCAGGTACAACGCTTGGTTGGTGTGCTTGTCGAACACCGCCAGGTAGTGATGGGCGTGGGAGGCCATCCGGATCACGTCGGCCATCGGCAGCAGGGAGCCGCCGGCGGTGACCCCGGATCCGCGGCCGGATTCGAGGTCTTGCAGGGTGGTGGAGACGATGACGGTGACCGGCAGGCCGTTGTGTTGACCCAATTCCCCGGAACTGAGGGCAGAGCGGCCGATCGCGACGAACGCGTCGTGGGTGCGTTGCCCGGCATTGCGCGTGTCGGCGTCGATCTGTTGTTGTGACGGCGTGCCCTTGGTGCAGGGTGTCTCGTCGTCGGGGTTGCACATTCCGGGGGCGGCCAGTTTCGCGGTGATGGGTTCGTAGGTGGCCCGGAATTGCGGGCCGACCCAGCCATTGATACGGCTCAAGCCGTTGGGTTGTTGCGGACCGATGTGGATGCCGCGTTTGCGGGCGCGTTCGGTGTCGTTGGGTTCGGGTCCGTCCTGATCGATGAGGGTGGCCTCTCGCTGGGCAGCCTTGCGCAGTTCATCGGGTCCCGAACCACTGGCGATGCGGGTCAGGTCGGTCTGGGCCTTCTCCCGGGTGGTGTGGTCCACCCACCCGGGTAGGGCGTCGAAGAAGGTGCGGATCACCGCGACGTGCTCGGCGTTGATCCTGCCGTGGGCTTGGGCGTCGGCGACCTTGTCCAACTTGGGCTGCAGGGGTTGCCCGTTCAACGCGGTGCGCGGGCCGAGGTCGGTGGCTTCCTCGAGACGGCGGGTGGCGTCCTTGGCTGAGATCCGCAACCGAATCTTCAGCACGTCCTTCAACGACTTGGCGCCGAGTTCGACGGGGGAGGCCTCACGCTGCAGGCGGGCGAGCACGCGGTGCCCGATTGTCGGAGCGCGCCTCGAGACGGTTTCCATCTTGTCGAGAACTGTCAGCAGTTCCGGTGCGGTGAGGGCGTCGAAGGACGTGTCGGCGAGAGTGTCGAAGGCGGCCAGGAATCCGTCGACGGCCGCGGCGGTCTGCTCGCGGTCGTGGACAGTGCCCGAACTCATACCCGAACAGTAGTTCGACCCACCGACAAGAAACCGTGCTTTGTGACACCTGAAACCGATGCGACACAAGAGAATTGGAATGGTCGGGTTGTCGCTGATAGGCGGGCAATGTGGACTGTTGTCGAGATGCCGCAATGCGAGCATGCACCGGACGTGGCGGCCACGCCAGCGGCGACTGTCGCTACCGGCATGGCCGCTCCGCTCAGCGTTTACGCATTCAGCCCGGCTGGCCCGTTCCCAGTGGCGGTAACGCGGCGGTGAAGAAGTCGTGGCACGCCCCCTGTGCGCCCTTTAGCTCCGGAATGTCTCGAGCGCTGACGCCGCCGCGCATCTTCGACGTGTCGATGAGGGGGTCACGTGGGGTGGCGGGGTCGCGGAAGTCGGCCACCCCGTTGTCGCGCACGCACTGGGCGAACTTGAGCGCAGCGTCCTGCTGCTCGGGGGCACGGCCTGCGTCGTTCAACCAACCCGGCGGCTGCAGGTCTTTACACGTATCGACGGCCTTTACCCACACCGGTTTTGGCACCGAAATTCCGCCATACGAGATTTGGCCGTCTGCGTTCGGGTCCGGGAAGTCAGCGACGGCGTTGGCCCGCATGCACTCGGAGTACTTCGCTGCCTGCGCTCCGCCGCCAGGGGCGGCGCTAGCTTCGGCAGCCATGGCCAGGAAGCCCGAGCCGATCAGGGCGGCGCCGATGGCAAGGGTCGCCAGCGGTCGTAGGGTTCTGCGGGATGGGATCGGTGCTGAATTGTCGTAGGTCATGCCCGCTAGTCAAGACAGTGTGGTGTTGTCACTACGTAAGCAGTTTTGGATATGCCGACGATATGTGCCGGCTCGTAGCATCGAGAACTTGTGCGCGTGTTGATTGTCGAGGACGAGCCCTTCATGGCAACGGCCATCCGCGATGGCCTACGACTGGAAGCGATCGCCGCCGACATCGCCAGCGACGGTGACACCGCGCTGGAGTTGCTGAGCATCAACACCTACGACATCGCCGTCCTGGACCGCGATATCCCTGGGCCCTCCGGCGACGAGATCGCCGAACGCGTCGTCGCGTCGGGAAGCGGTATGCCGATCCTCATGCTCACCGCGGCCGACCGGCTCGACGACAAGGCCTCCGGGTTCGAACTGGGCGCCGACGACTACCTCACCAAGCCCTTCGAACTTCGGGAACTCGTGCTGCGTCTGCGAGCGCTCGACCGCAGGCGCGCCAACCACAGACCACCCGTGAGGGAGGTCGCTGGGCTGCGGCTGGATCCGTTCCGCCGCGAGGTCTACCGCGACGGCCGCTATGTCGCGCTCACCAGAAAGCAGTTCGCAGTACTGGAAGTTCTCGTCGCCGCTGAAGGTGGTGTCGTCAGCGCCGAGGAGTTACTGGAACGAGCGTGGGATGAGAACGCCGACCCGTTCACCAATGCCGTGCGCATCACTGTCTCGGCACTGCGCAAACGCCTCGGCGAACCCTGGATCATCACCACCGTGGCCGGCGTCGGCTACCGCATCGACACAACACCCGGCACCAAACATGAAGGAGGCGACCGTGGATAGAGCGCCCGGGGTGAGTGTTCGCCTCAAACTCACCCTCAGCTACGCCGGGTTCCTCGTGTTCGCCGGCGTCTTACTGCTCGCCGCCGTGTGGCTGTTCCTACTGCGCTACGTCCCCGACCGTATGAAGATCATCCCCGGAAGCACGAACAACACGATGACCGATGGCGTGTTTCCCATCCGGTCCAACCTCCTGCATGCCTTCGCTCCGGCAGCGGCCGCAGTGCTGGCGTTCCTGCTGGTGTTCGGTCTCGTCGGAGGGTGGCTTCTCGCCGGCCGGATGCTCAACCCCCTGGCGCGCATCACCGACGCCGCCCGGGTAGCCGCCAACGGTTCACTCTCGCACCGGATCCGGCTACCGGGCCGCACAGATGAGTTCCGTGAACTCGCGGACGCCTTCGACACCATGCTCGCCCGGATCGAAGCACACGTTGGCGAACAGCAGAGATTCGCGGCCAACGCGTCCCACGAACTGCGCACCCCGCTGGCGATCTCGAAGACCCTTCTCGACGTGGCCCGCCAGGACCACAACCACGACACCGGTGAGCTGATCGAGCGTCTCCACGCCATCAACACTCGAGCGATCGACGTCACCGAAGCACTGCTCGTGCTCAGCCGCGCCGACCAGCGATCCTTCCCCCGAGAACTCGTTGACGTATCGCTGATCGCTGAGGAGGCCACGGAAACACTTCTGCCACTGGCCGAGAAGCATGGCGTCGCCCTCGACACCTCAGGCGAAGTGACCGTCACGGTCGGCTCACCCGCGCTCCTGCTGCAGCTGACGACCAACCTCGTGCACAACGCGATTGTGCACAACCTGCCCGAACGGGGCACCGTGTGGGTCGGGACCAACATGCACTCCGACACTGTGGTGCTCACTATCGAGAACACCGGCGAAATGCTCACCGCACAAGTGGTTTCCACGCTCGTCGAGCCGTTTCAGCGCGGTGCCGAACGCATACGTACCCACCACGCGGGTGTCGGTCTGGGCCTGGCAATCGTCAAAAGCATCATCCAGGCACACGACGGAAGCCTCACCCTCACGCCCCGTCCGGCCGGCGGGCTCTGCGTGACGGTGCAACTCCCCGCGCGATTCCCATGCCACGCCTGAGGCCGAAGTGGCACGACGGTAATCGCCGTCCCGACTACACGCGGGTGGTCACCTCGGCGAGAGCACGGTCGAGAGTGCTCAGCGCCCGGAGCGCGCCCCGTACTGGTCCTGGCGGGATGTCGGATGTCCCCATGACGTCCAATATCATTGTCTCCATTACCTTTTCCGGCGGGTCGACACTGGCTCCCGCGACGATCTGCTTCATCGTCTCGACGGTGCCGCACACGTGATCGGCGGCCCCGCGCAGTGCCACGGCGGTGACGTCGGGCGGCGCGGTGTCGGGGTCCGCACGGGCGGCGTTCACGCCGGCACGTGCCAGCGCATGGGCCGACCGGTTGCCCGCCTGCAGTCCACGCATCAGGCGCTGCGCCCCGCGCCTGCTTCGGATGGCGGGTCCCATCTGTAGGGGCTTGCCCGCCTTCATGACGTCTTGCAGGGCGTTGTCGAGGCGACGCGTCTCGGCGACGAGGTCCGTCTCACCCCCCGGCGCCAGCACCGAGTCGACGCCGGCTTCGATCAAGTCGACCAACCTGTCGAGGTACTCGCCGACCTTCTCGACGAAGGTGGAGCGCGTGCCCGTCGAGAAGATGAAGTACGCGGATGCGATGCCGACGAGGCCCCCGGCAGCCGTCTCGGCGATACGAAGTTCGAGGACCTGAACGCTGAAATCGCCTAGCAGGCCATACAACATCGCCAACAACACGGTGACGAAGAACGTCAACCAGGCGTAGGCGACGGTGACCAGATAGAACGCACAGAACACGCACAGGACCAGGACGACGATCTGAACGGGCGGATGGTGACCGATCAGCGTGGCGAGCAGCACGCCGGCCACCACCCCGGCGATGGTGCCAACGATCCGGTGACCCGCCCTGGTGAGAATCTCACCGCGGGTGGACACCCCGGTGAAGACCAGGAAGGCGGTCAGCACGGCCCAATACCAGCGGTCTGGCGAAATCAGCTCGCCAAGGAGGGTCGCCGCGCTGGTGGCCACGGCCACCTGGATGGCCGCCTTCGTGCTGGGGTTCAGCCCGGTGCTCTCCTCGTCGGCCGGTGTCTCCGGCTCGGCGTCGACGGCACGCGCGACCTCCAACGCGTTGGTCGTGATGTGGTGAATTGCGAGGTGCGCCTGGACTGCCCGATACGCCATCACCGTGGCGAGACCTTCGGAGGTGGACAGGTCGGCGCGATCGGCGGCGGCGGCGGCGCGTTTGCGGGCGGCCCGGAGTTGGTCCTCGGATGGTTGGTGTTGCAGGCATGTTCGCAGAGATGCGATCGCGTCTTCGAGTCCGCGCGGCCACGGCGTGCCAGGATCGAGTGCCCAGAGCAGGCTCACCAGTTGCTCCACGGCGATCTGAGCATCGAAGACCCGAAGCGCCAGATCCTCGCTGGTGACACTCAGAGAGTGCGCCGCATCGTGGCGATCCAGCCAGTCGTCGATCATCAGCGCCGTTTCGCCGAGCCGGTCCAATCTTCGCCGCAGCAGGGCCAGGTCGTGCTCACCGCGATTCGTCGCGACGTCCAGCACGGACGTCGACACCCCTCGCAGCGCCCTGACCAATCGGCGCACCTCGACGCGGGGACGGTCGGGAAAGATCAGCGTCCGCACGAACAGCGTGGCGCCGAGCCCCACGGCGATGGCGACGGCCAGTACCGGTATCTGACCGAGGGACGCTCGCAGGAACAGCGCGAAGAAGTAGGAGATGAACGCGATCATCCCCAGGGCGTTTCCCCGCGGGCCGAATCGGCGAACCCAGACGGCTCCGAAGAGCACCGCGATGAACCCGACGTCGGCCACCTTGCCCAGCGGGGAGAGCACGGCAGCCAGTGTCACCGCCGCGACGGCGGGGAAGAAGAGCAGCAGTGTGGTGACGACCCTGCTGTGCTGCTGCCGGTCCTTGACCGCCGCCGCGGACTGCATGGCGGCGATAGTGCCCAGCATGGCGACCGTCACCGGCTGGTGCGCGACGCGGGTGAAGGCCAGCAGCGCGACCATGCCCAGGACGAGGGACAGCGTGGTCGACGCGGCGCTCCGCAGTCGCAACCTGCCGGGGTCGGAGTCGACGAGGAACCGCCTCACGGCCGTCAGCGCCGGCAGGTGCATCGCTCGATCGTGCGTCACCTGGCCGATCACACCGGTGACCCTGCGGCCCTCTCGACGTCGAGGAGCTGCTCACCGCGCCGTTCCTCGTCGTAGGCCGCGCGGCCGCCGCGAAGGCCGAACAGCCGTTTCGAGAACAGCAGGTAGACCACGGCCGCCACGTTGATGGAGAACGTGATGGCGCGGGTCAGCGTGATCCCCTTGGTCAAGTCGTACACCTCCAACGGCAGGAAGACAGCGGTGGCGACCACGGCGAAGTATTCACCCCACCGCGCCAGTAACCACAGTCCGACACCCTCGACGAGTTCGAGCACCGCGTACGCGACCAACGCCAGCGTGATCAACGTCAGGGTGCTCGGTTTGGTCGCCAATGCCCTTTCCAGCTCGTGGATCGCGGTCATCTGATCGACCTTGATGCCGCTGGTGCGCAGCAGGGGTAGGTCGCGGTCGAGGGCGGACTGGATGGACCCCTGCGCGCCGTGGAACTGCCAGACCGCCCACGCCGCGAGGGCGATGAGCACCGCCCTGATCCACCGTTCCACCGCGAGCGCTCTGATGATGATGGCCTGACGCAACGCCTTGCCCCGCAGAACCATCGGCGCGTCCTCGGCAGGCCCGCGACCGTGTGGCGGACCTGGGGTGAAGTCGCCGCAGCGTAGGCACCGCCACACTTCGCCAAGTCCGGTGGTTCCGCTCAGCCGGTCGGCGAGCGCCTGGTCGTCGGGTGCGTAGGTGATGTGACCGCGCCGCGCACAGGTGCGCAACTCCCATCGGTTCACGCTGCGATGTCCGTCCACGGCCTCCATGTTCCTCGATGCCCAAAGCTACATCGATGAAGCAAATTCCTACACAGATGAAGCAATGCGTGGTACGTTTCGATTCATGCCCGTGGCCACCGATGAAGCGCTGCGGGCCAGGGCTGCACATCTCGGCCCGGAGCGGCGTCGGCCCCAGGTGCTCGATGCCGCGTTGGCGATCACGGTCGAACAGGGCTGCGGTCAGGTGACGATCGGTTCCATCGCCGACCGTCTGCACGTCACGCGTCCAGTGGTGTACGCGTGCTTCGCCGACCGCGTCGAGATCATCACCGCGCTACTCGAGCGCGAAACGACCAACCTGCGCGACGCATTGGTGGCGGCGCTGCGCACCGCGCGCGGTGACGATCCCGAGTCCGCGTTCGTCGACGGGTTCGGTGCGCTCCTGCGCGTCGTCGCCGACAGGCCGGACTCATCGCGGGTGGTGTTCGCCGCACGACCCGATCCCGCGGTGGTCCACCGCTTCCAACGCGTGCGCACCGAGATGCAAGACATCGCGGGTCGTTGGATCGGGCCGGCATTGAGCGCTTGGTGGGACTTCGCCGACGTCGAGGCGAAGCTGCCCGTGCTCATCGAATTCTTCCTGTCGTCATGCGAGGCAGCGGTCCGCTCGATGCTCGATGCCACGAACACGTGGACCGCCGATGACCTCGCGTCCATGTACGGACGCATGGTGTGCTCTGCCTTCAGTGCCGCCAGGGAACCCATCGGATGAGAAGGGGAAGTGAGCCATGACGACGACACGATCCGTCGAGCCGGCCAAGACGGCGGTGCAACCGCACGAGGACTACGGCTTCTTCGGTCCAGGTTCGGTGACGTGGAAGGTCTGGGGCTATCCCACCTCGCTGACGGTGGGATTTCAGCGGTCGGTGGTGGTCGAGGAATTGGACCTCAACCTCGTTGCCGCCGTTGACAAGACGCATGACATCTACCGGCGGCCGCGCACCCGGTATGACCGCACCCTGCGCTACTTCTCCATGGTGGCGTTCGGTGGGTCACGCGAAACCGCCACCGCCGCTGACGTTCTGGTCAAGATTCACTCCAAGGCGATCGGTACCGAACCGTATGGCGGCGGGCGGTACGACGCGAACGACCCCGCTTCCCAGCTGTGGATTCATCTGACCGCATGGCATTCGATCCTCTACGCCTATGAGATGTACGGCCCTGGCCCTCTGTCGCCACTGGAGGAGGCCCAATACTGGGAGGAGTGCGCGGTCGCCACCGAATTGCAGACCTGCTCTCCTCACGACGTGCCTCGAACCCGCGATGGCGTCCGGCGCTACTTCGACTGGATGCGCCCCCAGCTGGCGGCCAGCGAGATCGCCGTCACCGCGATGAACCACCTGCTCGACGCCAAGGTCATGATGCCGCCCATGCCATGGGTGGCACGCCCGATCGCTCGGGTGGTCAGTGAGGTCCTGAGGGCAGGCACGATCGCGACGATGCCCCGGTGGATGCGGGAGATGAGCAGTATCCGGCAGTCGAGAATCGTCGACGCGCTCGTCCGGCCCGTCCTGTGGACGGCATTCCGGGTGATCAGCCTCAATCCGCGCGCGGAGCTGCTGGTGCTGAAGGTGCTCTCACCGATGACCCATCCGGTCGTCGCACCGGTCAAACTCGGTGTCGCGCCGGTCAATCCAGAGGTGGTCACACCGGCGCAGGCCCGGATCCGGTATGGTCTGGACCGCCCCGCAGACGCCCACGCTGAGCTGCGATCACGTCAGGCCACCCGGGTCTTCGGTGCCGGAATCGAGCCCAGCGATGAGGGCCTCGTCGAGTCCGAACCGATCCTCGGCCGAATGAGCTGACACACAACCGAATCGACGATATCGACGACGAGGAGCGCATCGATGCTTCGGGACCGCTTCGTCCTCTCTCTGCTCGCAGCCGCAGTGCTGTTGGCGGGAGTGGCCGGGCTCTACTGGCCGACGTCGCTGGATCAATACGACCGGTGGGGTTTTCGGATTCATTGCGGATCCGGGGTGCTGGCCGACTACGGGCAGGCCACGATCGCCGACCAAGCCGAGACGTCCGCGGCGGAGCCGGGCGAGCGTCCTGGCGATGCCTACGTCGACCAGTGCCATTCGGCCACCTGGTGGCGCCGGGCCTGGGCGGGCCCACTGGTAGTCGTCGGCGTGGCGTTGTCGATCGCTCTGCTGCTCGGCTTTCAGCGGCGAACGCCTGCGTCGGCCCAACCGGATGACGACTGACAGTCAGCGGCGACGGAGCCTCTCGCGGACCGTGTCGGCGGCGAACCGGGCCAAGGGCACCGGCTGGAACGCGCGGGCCGCGGCGGTCAGCACCTCGCGGGTGTCGGTGCTCAGCTCGATGTCGGCCGCCGCGACGTTGAACTCGAGCTGCTCGACGCTGGACGCACCGGGAATGGCCACCACGCCAGGCAGGCTGATCAGCCAGGCCAGCGCCACCTGTGCGGGTTTGGCGCCGACGTCGTCGGCGACGTTGCGCAGCGTACGAAGCAACGGTTCGATCCGGCGCAGAT
>NZ_JBOGDD010000260.1:0-3695 GCF_050701675.1 Mycobacterium sp.
ACCCGGATCTGGTCGGCGCGTTTGGGTTCGAAGTCCATCAGCGCAACGATCTGTTCGGCGGTCCAGCCGGGGGCGACCTCAACCAGGACCGGACCTTCGTCACCGAGGACGAACACCGCGCGCTCGGTGACGTAGATGACTTCCTGGCCGCGTTCGCGGGCCAGTTGCGCGTTGAAGGTGATCTGTCGGACCTTCTCGATGAACTTGTGATGCTTGCCTTCCGAAGTCACCCGCAGGTGGCCCTCGGACAGGTCGGTGCGAAGCCCGCCGGCAGTCAACGAGCCGCAGAACACGACTTTCTTTGCGGCTTGGGAGATGTTGATGAATCCGCCTGCCCCGAAGATGCGGCCATCGACCAGGGAGGAGTTGACGTTGCCGTCTCGGTCGACCTCGGCGAAGCCCAGGCAGGTGACGTCCAAGCCGCCGCCGTCGTAGAAGTCGAACTGTGATGCATGATCGATCACTGCTTCAGGGTTCCACGACACCCCGAAGATCACGCCCCGTTCGGGAACTCCGCCGATCATGCCCTGCTCGACGGTGAGGGTCATCTCCTTCAGCCGCCCCTCCTCCAGCGCGGCAGTGGCCACCCCGTCGGCCATGCCGACACCGAGGTTCACCACCGAGCCGAGTTCGATCTCGTCCAGCGCACGGCGGGCGACGACCTTGCGTTCGCTGAGCGTCATCGTCGGCGAGCGGCCGAACGGGACGTAGACCTCGCCAGAGAACGCCGGGTTGTAGTCGTTGATGGCGGTCTGCCGCTGGTGCTCGTCGAGGACGACGACATCGATCAAATGCCCCGGCACCACAACGCTTTTCGCGTTGAGGGTGTGCGCTCCCGCGATCCGCTTGACCTGGGCGATGACCAGGCCACCGCTGTTGCGGGCCGCCGTCGCCGCGGCCAGGACGCCGAGCTTGGCGGTTTCGTGCTCGAGGGTGAGGTTGCCGTTCTCATCGGCGGTGGTGCCTCGGATGAACGCCACATCGAAGGACGGGCTGGGGTAGAAGAGGTACTCCTCGTCGTGCAGGGACAGCACCTCGACGAGATCGGCGGTGGTGGCGGTGTTGAGCTTGCCGCCGCCTTGGCGGGGGTCACAGAACGTGCCGAGGCCGACCTTGGTGATCAGCCCGGGGCGTCTGGCGGCCGATTCCCGCAGCAGCTGCGCGAGCACTCCTTGGGGCAGGTTGTAGGCCTCGATGTCGCCGTCGTGAGCCATCTTCGACAGGGTGGGTGTCATCGCCCAGTGTCCGGCGACGGCGCTCCGGATCAGCCCGGGGATGGCCAGGACGTCCATGCCGGAGCCGTTGCGGTCGCCGATGCCGCTGCAGAAGTACGCCGACAGTTCCGAGGGCGCGGCGGTGTGCCGATAGCGCTCAGCCAGGGCGTCGAGCAGAGCGGACGGTTCGATGACGCCACCGCCGGAGGCCTCGACGAGCAGGCGGGCGCGGTCCGGGATGCGGTCCACGGCCTCGCGCGCGGAGAGGAATTCGGGGTTGACGAGCTTGCTGAGTCTCATGGCATTACTCCTCCACCATTGACGTTGATCGTCTGACCGGTAACGAAGCTCGCTTCCTGGCTGGCGAGCCAGGAGACGGCGGTCGCCACTTCCTCGGGGATGCCGAAGCGGTGCATGACGAGCTGACGGGTCTTCGTTTCGATCCACTCTTCAGTGGCGTGTGCAGCGGTCATCGGGGTTTCGATCGGCCCGGGTGCCACGCAGTTCACCCGGACGTCGGGGCCAAGCTCGCGGGCCAGCGCTCGGGTGAGTCCTCCGATGCCCGCCTTGGACGCGCTGTAGGCCGCGCAGTTGAGGCCGCCGGTATAGCCGAGCTGGCTGCCGATCGTCACGACCGATCCTCCGGACTTGCGCAGTTCCTCGGCTGCCGCGGAGACGGCGAGGAAGGTGCCGGTGAGGTTGACCGCCAGGGTCTGGTTCCAGGTGGCCAGGTCGAGTTCGTGTAGGAACTTCTGTTCCATCACTCCGGCGAGGGTGACCAGGACGTCGACGCGGCCGAATTCGCCTACCGCGGTGTCGATCAGGTGGCGCACGGCGTCTTCAGACGTCACGTCCGCCGGCACCAGGACCGCTCCCTCGGTGGCGTCGATGGCTGAAGTGTCGGCACCTGGTCGATGTCCCAGGACCAGGGTGAAGCCGTCCTTGCCGAGGCGTTGGGCGACGCCCTGGCCGAGTCCGCCTTCGGCGCCGGTGAGTACGGCGACGCGTTCAGTCATCGCTGATCGCCCCTTGGAACGCCAGCTTCATGACGGACTCTTCGTTGGCGTCGGCGCGGCTCAGCTCACCGACGGTGCGCCCACCGCGCATGACCACGATCCGGTCGGCGGCGCCGAGCAGTTCGGGCAGCACGGAGGAGACCATGATGATGGCGATGCCTTCGTCGGCCAGGCCCCGGATCAACCGGTGCACTTCGGCTTTGGCGCCGACGTCGATGCCGCGGGTCGGCTCGTCGAGCAGCAGGACGCGGGGTTTGGTGGCGAGCACCTTGGCGAGTGCGACCTTCTGCTGGTTGCCGCCGGACAGCGCGCCGACGGGCAGGGACGGGCTTGCTGCCTTGATGCGCAGTTCCTTGAAGAACTTCTCGACGATGCGGGTTCCGCGCCGGGGACGCAGCCAGGGGCCGGTGCTCATGTCGTTGAGGCTGGCGAGTTCGATGTTCGAGCTGATCGACATCCCCAGATGCAGTCCCTGGTTCTTGCGATCCTCTGGGACCAGGGCGATTCCGGATCTCAACGCGGCGTGCGGGTGCGCCGGTCTGTGTGGCCTTCCGTCGAAGCTCATGGCGCCTGCGGTGGCCCGGCTGGCGCCGAAGATCGCGGCCAGGAGTTCGGTGCGGCCGCTGCCGACCAGTCCGCCGATGCCGAGGATTTCACCGGGACTGACGTGCAGGGAGGCCGACACGACGCCTGGTGCCGTGATGTCGTCGACGGTCAGGATCGGCGCCCGAGCCTCGTCTCCTATGGTCCCGTGTCCGTGGTAGAGGGCGTCGATGTCGCGGCCGATCATCTGTTTGATGAGGGACTCTTCGGTGAATGCGGCGGCGGGCGCGGTGATGATGTGGGTGCCGTCGCGCAGGACGGTGATGGTGTCGGCATACTCGAGGACTTCGGGTAGGTCGTGGCTGATGAGGACGACGGCGGTGCCCTGGTCGCGCAGATCGCGCAGCAGGGCCAGCAGCCGGAGCGAATCATCGTGCGGTAGTGATGATGTCGGCTCGTCGAAGAAGACCACCCTGGCGTTCAGGGACAGGATTCTGGCGATTTCGACGAGCTGTTGTTCGGCGATGGACAGCTCGCTGGCCGGGCGGCGCGGATCGACGTCGAGCCCGACTCGCGCGAGGTGGGCCTTGGCCTGTTCGACGAGTGCGCGCCGGTCGAGGAATCCCCAGCGCGAGGGCTCGGCGTTGACCAGGACGTTGTCGGCCACCGACACCGAGCCGATCACCGAGAGTTCCTGGTGCACGATGGCGATGCCCAGACCTGCGGCCTGGGTGGGGTTGCGGGGGTTGACCAGTTCACCGTCGAGCAGGATGGTGCCGGTGTCTGCCGACTCGAAGCCGGCGAGGATCTTCGACAGAGTGGACTTGCCTGCGCCATTCTCGCCGACGAGGGCGTGAATCTTGCCGGGTTCCAAGGCGAGTGACACGTCCTCCAGGGCGGCGACTCCGGCGTAGTGCTTGGA
>NZ_JBOGDD010000261.1:0-3954 GCF_050701675.1 Mycobacterium sp.
GCGACACAGTACGAGGAGTACGAAGCTTGAAGCCCCAGGTCGGATGGAAACGCGCAGCGGTGGCCCTGGTCGCTCTGACGTTGGTTGCATGCTCATCGTCGGAGTCGGGTTCGGATGCCAGCGGGTCGTCGTCAGAGCCGCGACCCGGCGGCGAGATCACCGTCCTGACCAACAACTTCGCCACCGGATGGGTGTCGAGTAAGTCGGCCAGCAACCTCTACGAGGCGCAGGTGTGGGGGCAGATCGCGGACAAGTTCGTCTACACCGACAACGACGGCAAGGTGTTCCCGTGGCTTGCCGAGAGCTGGGACGTCAGCCCGGACGGAGCGGAGTACGTACTGCACCTGCGACCGGGCGTGACGTTCTCCGACGGAACGCCCTTCGACGCCGAGACCGCCGTCGCCAACCTGAACATCTGGTCGAAGGGTGACCCAGACCGGGGCATTGCCCGAGTCTCCCTGTTTCCGAACAGCTTCAAGTCCGCCGATGCGATCGACGCCCAGACGGTGAAGGTCACGTTGTCGCGACCCGATCTCGGGTTCATTCCCACTCTCGGCTACCACGGCGCAGTCGTCCTCAGCAAGAAGACGCTCGCCTTGAGCGTCGATGAACAAGGCGACCTGTCCAACGTCGTGGGATCGGGCCCGTTCGTGGTGAAGTCATGGGCGCCGAATCAAGAGGTGGTTCTGGAGAAGCGACCGGATTACGATTGGCCCGCCGCAAATGCGCAGCACCAGGGACCGGCGTACCTGGATTCGATCACGTTCCGCGTCGTACCGGATGACCTGCAGCGCGGGACCTCCGTCGAATCGGATCAGGCACACATCGCCCAGAACGTACCGCCCGAGGAACTCGCGGCAGCCAAGGCCGAGGGATTCGTGGTGGAGACCCCGCGCTTCTTCGGCGCCGCTCACGGCCTTCAGCTGAGGCTATCGGCCAAGCATCTCGACGACGTCAAGGTGCGGCAAGCGATCCAACACGCCATCAACCGGAACGAGATCCTGAAGACCGTCTACACCGAGGATTGGCTACCGGCGACCACGATCTTCAACGGCAACGTGCCAGAGGCAGTCGACCTGTCGGACCACTTCGCCTTCGACAAGGACCGAGCCGAGCAGTTGCTCGATGAGGCGGGGTGGACCGAGGTCGGCGCGGACGGCATCCGCGTCAAGAACGGCGAGCGGTTGAGCTTCTTCGCCGTGCCGTCGCCGTTCGTGAGCACGTCCAAGTTGGAATGGGAAGTCATCGCACAGCAATTCAAGGCGGTGGGAATCGAAGTCACTCTCCGCAACGCCGATGTCAGCGCGTATGCCAAGTACGGCACCGACGACACCCTCCCGTTCTACGAGGCACACAACAGTCTGGTCGACGCTGGCGCCAGCTCGTATGCCCAGTGGTCCAGCAAGGGTGCCAACCAGTTCCGTGCCAACGACCCCAAACTGGATGCGTTGCTCACGGGCTTCAACCTCGAGCAGGACCCAGCGAAGCGCAAGGCGTTGGCCGCCGAAGTTCAGGAGTACATCCTCGACCAGGCGTACTTCGTTCCACTGGAGCAGATCTCGCAGGGCACCTACCTACAGTCGCCGAAGGTTAAGGGGGTTGTCTTCAATGTCGTCGCCCGACCCTGGTACTACGACACCTGGCTTGACCAATCCGCTTAGCGTCGCCGTCGCAGACGCCGGAAGTCGCCGACCACTGTCTGCGCGTTGGCCTCAGGTGGAGATCAACCCGTACCTGAAATACGTTGTGGCTCGGCTTCTTCAGTCGGCAGTGGTGATTCTGCTGGCCTATCTGGTCATCTTCTTCGTCGTCACGATCATTCCCGGTGACCCCATCGAGAACCAGCTCCGCAGCCCGGAGAACGACTACACCGAAGCCGAGATCCGCCAGATCTCCAGTTTCTACGGCCTCGACAAGCCCGTCGTCGAGCAGCTCGTGGTCGCGTTGGGCAGGTTCCTCACCGGTGATCTCGGGGTCTCGCTGACGTCCAACCGTCCGGTGGCGACGATCATCGCGGAGGCTCTACCGTCGACGTTGACGCTCGCATCGCTGGCAGTGCTGTTCTCCTTAGCCCTCGCCTTCGCGATCGGCTTCGGCGCCGTGTTCCTACCGCCCCGGTGGGGCGGGCGCCTGCTGCGGATGTTCCCGTCGCTGTTTCTCTCCGTCCCGAACTTCACCATCGGGCTGCTCATCATCGAATTTCTGTCGTTTCAACTTGGCCTCTTCACACTCAGCGATCAACACGGCGTCTACGCCGCCGTGTTTCCCGCCATTGCCCTGGCGATCCCGGTGTCGGCGCAGCTCACCCAGGTGCTGATCACCAGTCTGGACACGGTGCGTCGCCAGCCGTATGTCACGGTCGCCGTTGCCAAGGGCCTCTCACCAGGGACGATATTCGTACGTCAGCTCCTCAAGCCATCATCGCTTCCCGTGGTCACCGTTCTGGCCCTGACCATCGGTGAGGTGCTGGGCGGGTCGGTCATCACCGAAGCGGTGTTCGCGCGCAAGGGAATCGGCAGTGTGGTGGAAAGCGCGGTCTTGAGCCAGGACGTCCCCGTTCTCCTGGCTGCGGTCACGCTCGCCGCGGCGGTGTTCATCGCGATCAATCTGCTGACCGACCTGATCTATCCGGTGCTCGACCCCCGTCTGCGGGCGACCTACGTTGGGGCGCAGAAGGTATCGACATGACGGTGCAGGCAATCGGTGACGTGCCGGTCACGCGCGACGGTGATGGTCTCTCTCGAGGTGTACTTCGTCGGGCCGCGGGGAACGCCACGCTGTGGCTATCGGCGGCAGTCTTGCTCACCGTCGCCCTGTGGTCGGTGGCACCGGGCTGGTTCACCGAACACGACCCCTATACCGGGATCACGGTGAATCGCCTGCAGCCCCCCAGCGCCGAACACCTCTTCGGCACGGATCAAATCGGCCGAGATCTCCTCACCCGCATCATCTATGGGGCATCCGCGTCGGTCTCCAGCGCCATCATCGCCGTCGCCATCGCGCTGTTCGCCGGTTCTGTGATCGGACTCCTCAGCGGATTCATCGGCAGCTGGGTCGACCCCATACTCACGCGGGTCGTCGACGTGTTGTTGGCGATACCGAGCTTTCTGTTGGCGATCATCACGGTGTCGGCGCTCGGCTTCGCGACCGTGAACGTCGCGATCGCCACCGGAGTGTCCGCGGTGGCGGTGTTCGCCAGGGTCATGCGCTCGGAAGTGTTGCGGATCAAGCACCTCAGCTTCATCGAGTCGTCGTACCTGATCGGCGGCACCAAACACTACGTCCTCATCCGCCACGTTCTGCCGAACGCGTACCGCAGCGTCTTCCATCTGGCGGTGCTCCAGTTCGGACTCGCGATCATCGTGATCTCGGGGCTGGCGTTCCTGGGCTACGGTGACCCGCCGCCCTCCTCGGAGTGGGGCCTGCTGGTGGCAGACGGCAAGGAATACATGAAGCGTTATCCCTGGCTCGTATTCGCTCCCGCCGCAGTGATCGCGGTTACGGTGTTGTCGCTGTATCGGATCAGTCGCATCTTCGGGGACAGAACGTGACGATCCAGCAGACTCCAGCCTCCGAGGAGACCCCGACGAGACACGCACCGGCGGTGCTGACCGTAGCGGATCTCACCGTGTCCTACGACGACAACACCGTCGTCCAGGGCGTCTCGTTCGACGTCCCACCCGGATTGACCGTCTCACTCATCGGCCGCTCGGGTTCCGGGAAGTCGACGATCGCCAACGCCATACTCGGCCTGCTCGATCCACACACGTCGCGGGTGCGCGGTAGTGTGCGTTTTCGCGGCGAGGAGATCCTCGCGCTCCGCGCCAAGGAGCTGCGTAGGCTCCGTGGCAGCGAGATCGGTTTCATCCCTCAGGATCCCGGCAGCGCACTGAATCCGGTGCGGAGAATCGGCGCCCAGTTCGACGAAGTGCTGCGCCACGCGCAGCCCGGATC
>NZ_JBOGDD010000262.1:0-1857 GCF_050701675.1 Mycobacterium sp.
AATTGGAGCAGGATCAGGCAAGAGTGAGCGCGGATCGGTCTACCGCGGGCTGCGTCGGGGCGCTTCGATGGATTCACCGAACCTTCATCGAATGAGGAGCACGCCATGCCGCTCGATCACTACGTCACCCTCGGCCGCTCGGGTCTCCGCGTCAGTCCGTTTGCG
The DNA here is from genome assembly GCF_050701675.1 of Mycobacterium sp. Lineage (GTDB taxonomy): Bacteria > Actinomycetota > Actinomycetes > Mycobacteriales > Mycobacteriaceae > Mycobacterium. The sequence goes on from NZ_JBOGDD010000262.1 coordinate 166, forward strand.
CTGGGTGCCATGACCTTCGGCGAGGACGCGGGTGGCGCAGGCACTACCGTCGAGGAGTCCGAGCAGATCCTGTCCGCCTACCTCGAGCGCGGCGGGAACTTCGTCGACACCGCCAACTTCTACACCAACGGCCACTCCGAGACGATTCTCGGCGACTACTTCGCCAAGCGGCCTGGCCGACGGGATCGTGTGATCCTCGCATCGAAGTTCTTCACCAACATGTACCCGGGTGATCCCAACGGCGGTGGCGCAGGCCGATCGTCAATCATCGCCCAACTCCATCAGAGTCTGCGCCGGCTGCAGACCGACCACTTGGACGTGTACTGGTTGCACAACTGGGACCGCAACACCCCGATCGAGGAGACGATGCGCACCCTCGACGACCTCGTCCGCGCAGGCAGCATTCGTTACGTCGGGTTCTCCAACACGCCCGCCTGGGTCACCGCCACCGCGCAGACGACGGCCCTGCTGCGCGGGTGGACGCCGCTGATCGCGCTGCAGGTCGAGTACTCGCTGTTGGCAAGGACGGTCGAGGGCGAACTCGCGCCGCTCGCCCGTGAACACGGCATGGCGCTGACGCCGTGGAGTCCGTTGAAGAACGGCTTCCTCTCGGGCAAGTATCAGCGCGGCGCGGCCGTGACCGACTCCGCGCGGGCGGCCTTCGTCGGTGGCCCCAGCGAGGCCGAGTTCGCAGTCATCGATGCCGTCGCCACCGTCGCCGACGAGCTCGGAACCACCTCTGCCGCAGTAGCGCTCGCCTGGCTGCGTGCGCGGCAGGGGACCGTCGTGCCGATCGTCGGTGCGCGTCGCCTGGAGCACCTCACCGACAACCTCGCCGCGCTGGACGTCACCTTGAGCGCCGAGCAACTCAAGACCCTGGACGACGTCTCCGCACCGACACTGAACTACCCGGCGCCGATGCACGGGGCGCAGCGGGCGTCGCTGCAGTTCGCCGGAGCGACGGTGGACGGCGAACCATCCACCGTCTATCCGCCCCTGTTGCAGAGCGACGTCAGGTACTGACGGTCGCCGAGGTGCTCGGCTGCGGAATAGTGTGTGCGTGGTCACGGGTTGGGCTCTGACATGACCGCTTCCTCATTCAACCCGCGCACGCTGCTGGCCGAGGCCCGACTGGGCGTGCTGGCCACCATCAAGGCGAACGGCATCCCGCAGCTCTCGCCCGTCACGCCGTTCTACGACCGGGACGCCGACGTCGTCTACGTCTCGATGACCGAGGGGCGCGCGAAGACCGCCAACCTGCGTAGGGACCCGCGCGCCGCGTTCGAGGTCACCAGCGCCGACGGCTGGTCGTGGGCTACTGCCGAGGGCACCGTGACATTGACCGGACCGGGCACCGACCCCCACGGAACCGAGGTCGAAGCGCTGGTCGACTACTACCGCCGGGCCGCGGGGGAGCACCCCGACTGGGACGAGTACCGGTCGGTGATGGTGTCCGACCGCCGGGTGTTGATGGCGCTGACGGTCGAGCGGGTCTACGGCGAGAACATCCGCTAGGGGGGAGGCGTGCGCGTCGCGCGCCCGGACCACACCCGGGGGTCGCGCCCACGGCATCGGGCTCCGGTCAGTGGACGGCGGGGGCCGCGTCCACTTTGTCCAAGTTGCCGGCCTCGATCTCGTTGGCCTTCTTGAACAACGCCGTCGAAGCGAACAGCACGGCACCGAGGACGGCTC
>NZ_JBOGDD010000263.1:0-6405 GCF_050701675.1 Mycobacterium sp.
TCGAGTTGTACCGCGAGCGCTACCTGTTGCTAATCGACACAGCACATCCGGCGGCGGCCAGCGAGATGGTGGAATGGCAAGCAGCAGCGCAGCTGCCGTTGTGTGTGCTGACCGCTGAGATGCGCAACCGACGCATCCTGGACGCCACGATGGCATCGGTCGGAGAGCGGATCCGGCCCGCGATCGAGACCGACAACGTCGGCGCTCTGTACGCCTACATCGCAACGCGGCGCTTGCCGAGCATCGTCGCGCACACCTGGCTGCATGCCTTCGGGGTGCCGGAGGGCATGTGCGTGCGGCCACTTCGCGAGATCAGGCCCCGTTCGATTGTGGGACTGGTCCTTTCGGACGGGACTCCACCATCGATCATCGCCGATGCCCTGGCGGACTCCCTCCGCGATGCCGACCTGCCGGACCTGCTCGACCTGTCGTTGGAGACGGCGCTGGCCACATTCGGGCGGCCGGAGTCCTCGACCACCGCGGACTGATCCCACTTCTCCTCGACATTCCTACCGAACGAGCCGCTTTTCGAACGGATGCGCGCCGATGTCCTCGGGCGGCAGCGACGCGTCATAGAGCTGCGTGTAACCCATCGCCAGATAGAGGGCCACTGCCTCGGGTTGCCGCCAGCCGGTGGTGAGATAGACACGGGTGTATCCGCTTTGCAGTGCCGTCCGCTCGAGTTCGGCCACGACGAGCTTGCCGTAGCCCCGCCGTCGGTGCGTCGACGCCGTCCACATGCGCTTGAGTTCGGCGGTCGAGGAGTCCCAGCGGCGGAACGCGCCCCCGGCCACCGGCACTCCGTCGCACACCGCCACGATCAGCGCACCACCCGGCGGTGCGAACTCCTCGGCGGGGTACGCGCGCAAGTCGTCGTATTCCCCACCCACGATGCTGTCGCCGTACCTACTGCCGTACTCGACGGTGAGCTCGTCGAGCAGCGGAGCGGCGAGCGGATCGTTCTGATGCACGGCGACGAACTGCAGGCCACCGCTCTTCTCGTCGACTGTCACAGCCACTCGATCCGATGTATGCGCATCGCCTCACGAAGGGCTTCGTCGTCGGGGGTGATGACGCGCGGTTCCGAGCGATCGGTGACCTCGGCCGGGGAATCCGTGCCACCGCGTTCGTAGATCGCCCATAGAACGAAGTCGTCGCCGTGTTTGGACGGGTATTGGATGCCGTCGATGCGTTGCCCGTCGGGCCCGACGAGCTCGTAGATCCATGCTGAGATCGACTGTGTCAGTTCTCGCGGTGCGCTCATCCTCACGGTGGCGGCATCAACGTCGTCTACTCCAAGACGCCGTGCTTGGTCGAGGAAGTGCTCCCGAAGCGTGGGCAGCGTCTCGTGGTGGCCGGGAACCGCGAAGTCACCGGATAGTCGTGCCGAGCAGAACAGCCTTGCGCCACACCAACTGGGGTCAAGGCTCCCGGGTGGCACGGTGGCGTCAGCCTCGTCGTCGCACTCGATGAGGTCCATGTCCGCTTGCACGTCGGGGTCCGGGCGGAAGGCCGCCAGCACCTCCAGATAGCACCCCACCGGGGAAGCGCTCACGTACTTCGCCCGCCAGTGCCCTTCTGGGTCATCCCATCTACCTTGGAAGCGACCCGACCTGGCGTGCTCCCAGTCCGCCCAGTCCCACGGTGCCGGTGCATAACCGACGTGGTGAACGTCGGCGCCGTCAAGGCGCCCACATTGAACCGGACCGGACTCGGTCGGAAATGCGGGTCCCGGCGCCGTCACCCGACTGCTGCGAATTGGCGGGCTGCAGCGATCACCTTCGCGCCGTCCACCTCAACATCGCCGTCTCGTAGCGTCCGAGCCGGCGACACGTCGTCGAGGAATGGGTTGAGCCCTTGAAACCACGCCTGCACGACCGACGTGCTATCCCTGACGTTGACCATTCGAGCCGCCCTGTAGGCCACTCGGAGCCGCTCGACGTCGCCGGCATTGCCGATCTTGCGCGTTCCGTCGGCCCACTGCCGAACGGCGCGGGTTTCCTTGACGCCTCCCAGATAAGCAACCATTTTGGCGCCAAGCAGACTCTGAAGTGCGGTGACCAGTTCAGCGGTGGTCATGCCGACGGCCTCGTTGTAGGCAGCCAGATCCGGCTGTCCGATCTTCACCGTCATTGCCCTACTCCCCTTCCATGAATCCCCTACGAGCTCCACTGTAGGTCTCATTGCCTCCCGAAGGAGGGAATTACAGCACAAATCACACGGCAAACCACACCGGGCATCACAGTCTGCAAACCAAGAGGATCACGCTGAGTCGCACCATCGAGAGACGAGGAAACCGGTTCTACGCATTCGTCCTGTTCAGGCGGCCCAGTGCATACCAGCTGACCACCCGAGCGTCATCCTGAAACGCGGTTCCGGTGATGTCGACGGTATAACGCTCGGCATCGATGTCGAACTCCATCATGGAGTGGACGGTGACGTCGGCGTCCGGCCAGCAAAGTTGGTACGTGCAATCGGCCGACACGTGTTGCGAGAAGTGTCCCGTTCACCCACACCGATCCCGGAGTGTGACTGGATCGCTTCGCCGTTGAACGGTATGGCGCCTGAGAGGCCATAGCTGACGTCGCACGTCGTCGTCTCGTGAATGACGTCGCGGATGATCGTCCGTGGGCCTGCCGCGGCGATGCAGCGATTGCGGGCCAATCGTTTCCGACAACCGCGAACCGCAAGATCTACCGGCTCTCGGGTGATCAGCGCCGACGTTCCGTCTGGGAACACGTCGCAGAGTTTCACCGAGAGGGACGCGTTTTTCGGGACGAACCGTGCGCTGCCACTGGCCGAGAAGCGTTGTCCCAACGCATCTCATGATGAGTGGCTATTTGTGGTTTCGGTGAATGATGATGATCTCGGGCTGCTGCTGCACAGAGGGCGCGCTGGCGGTGACCTGGCTATTGCCTGGCGTCTCGCACTGGGTCGCGGCGCCACTGTATGTGCACGTCGGCGGCGAGGCGGTGGCCATCGGCGCTGCGGCCAGGGCGGCCGCTCCCGCCAGGACCAGCGGTGTGAGGTACTTGACTTTGGAGCGCATGGTGACGATTCCTTATTTCGGTGTGTCTCGTGAACGACGTCCGTCGACAGCTACTTCCCAGCGCCCAAGGTACGCAACGTATTCCGTCGCGAGAGTTTGACACCAGAGGGCTGCCATACGTCAGTCCCCATCGGTTATACGCCGTCGCTCTGTACCAACTACGTTGTCCCAAGCAGGATTCCGGATCGTTTGCCGATCGTTCACTCCGCCCTCGCGCTGCGGATGCTCATCGTCGCGTGCCGACGTGGTTGCGGACCAAGGACGACCCCATGCAGGTCCGGTCTGTTTGGGCCGCCCTGCGGGGCAGACGTTCGGAACACACTGCGCGCGACGCTTTTGCCCGCACGGCGGGGATCGACCCTGCCGAGTGGCACCGGTGAGACGCTGCTTACATTCTCGCGAATCCCCCGAACCGCAGGGACGCACGGTGACGTCACGTCGTCGAACCGAGGCGCTTTCCTCGGTTCGAGGATGACGTCACCGAACTGTCAGAAACTCGCCGAACACCGTTAGACCAGTGGGTATTTCGCCAGAGATCGTCAGCCCGTCGCCGTATCGCGCCTTCGCCGTCTCTGGCCACTCGGCGCAGAAGTAGACTGCATCGACGCCTCGTGTTGGCGTCTGAATCGGTGACGTCTGGGCGTTCGCCGGGCCCATGCACACCACGAGGAGATGCTGAAAGTGGGAGACGAACAACGCAAGCCCAGCCGAGGCTGGCGCAGTTCCACCGTGAGCAGACGCTCGATTCTCGTGGGCGTCGGGGCCGTGGGCGCCTTCCTCGCCGTCGATCTCGGCGCCGTCGCGTATGCGAACAACTGGATCGGTGGCAAAGCGCTGACCCGCCAGACGTTCATCGACGGCTTCCGCGCCGTGTCCGGCATACACCCGGGTTTCCGCAGCAACCACGCCAAGGGCGTCGCGGTCACCGGGTACTTCGACAGCAACGGTAACGGCAGCGAGCTGTCCACCGCGAGGGTCTTCCGTCAGGGCAGCACACCGGTGACGGGTCGCTTCTCACTGGCGGGCGGGGACCCATTCGTCAGCGACACACCGTCGGCGGCGCGTGGCCTCGGACTGGTGTTCGGACTGCCCGGCCGCGACCAGTGGCGCACGGCCACGCTCAATCTTCCCGTCTTTCCCGACAACTCGCCCGAAGGCTTCTACGACCGGACGATTGCCTCCAAGACCGTCGCAGGGACCGGCAAACCCGATCCCGATGCGATGGCCCGCTTCCTCGCCGCGCACCCCGAGACGGCTGCGGCGATGGCGGTGATCAAGACGCACCCGCCGACACCCGGGTTCGCCGACAGCACCTTCTCGAGCCTCAATGCGTTCTACCTCGTCGACGCCGCAGGGAAGCGCACTCCCGTGCGGTGGTCGTTCGTGCCGTCGCAAGCGGCGCTGCCCGCAACGCCTGCCGGTGACGACCGACTGTTCGATGCACTCGTTCGGCAGCTTCACGCCGGCCCCCTGCGCTGGCAGGTGCATCTGGCCGTTGGCGAGGCGTCCGACCCGCTGACCGACGCTACCCTGCCGTGGCCGCCCAGCAGGCGCGTCATCGATGCGGGAACCCTGACCTTGACCACTGCCCAGACCGAAGGTCCCGGCAACGCCCGCGACGTGAACTTCGATCCGCTGGTCCTTCCCCCTGGCATCGAGCCCACCGACGATCCCCTCTTGAGCGCCCGCTCCTCGGTGTACGCGGCCTCCTACCGCGCACGCACGGGAGAACCGAAGTCACCGTCGGCCGTCCAGGTCGCATCATGACGACGCGGCAGCGCTATCCGCTGCGAACGCGCCTGCTGCACTGGGCGACGGCGATACTCGTGTTGACCGCGCTACTCGTCGGATTCGCGATGGTGAACTCACTGGGCTCCTACGCGGCGCTCAGGAGCGTGCACATGACGCTCGGGGTCACGATCCTGGTGATCGTCGTGGCGCGCATCGTCAACCGGTTCACGCATCGAACGCCACCACTGCCGGCCACGATCGGGGCGTTCGAGCACAAACTGGTGATCGGCTCGGAACTGTCGATGTACGGCCTGCTGCTGGCGCAGCCCCTCATCGGCTGGGCGATGGTGTCCGCAACGGGCAAACCCCCAGCGGTGTTCGGCCAACTGCGCCTACCCGCCATCGCACCGTTCGACGCCGACACGTACTTCATTCTGCGGCAGGCGCATTCAGTACTGGCCTACGCACTGGTGATCGTCATCGCCGCGCACGTCAGTGCGGTACTGCTACACACGCTGACCCTGCGCGACGGCATGCTCTCGCGGATGGGCTTCGGCCGTTGACGCCGACCGTTGCGAAGAGTGACCGGATGTCACCGATGGTTGCGGTGAATGATGATGATCTGGGGCTGCTGCTGGACGGGAGGAACGTTGGCGGTGATCTGACTGTTGCCAGGTGACCCGCACTGGGTTGCCGAGCCAACGTCGACACAGGTGAGCGGCGCGGCGGCGGCCAGCGGTGCTGCCACGATCGCTGCGGACGCGGCTCCCGCCACGAGCAGCGGTGTCAGATGAGAAGCTGTGAAGCGCACGAGAAATATCCTTCGACCTTATTGAGCATTAACCAACTGATATGACTACCTGGTATGCAACGCCAAACGGGCTCAGGGCATTCCGCAGCGCGGAGTCTCAATGGATGGTGTATCCACCATCGATGACGACGACCGATCCGGTCATGAATGCCGAGGCGTCGGACGCCATGTAGACGACGGTGGGCGCGATCTCCTCGGGCAGGGCGTATCGCTTCATCGGGGCATCCTCGATCCAGTGCTGGCGGAACTGCGGCTCGTCGACGGGCGCCATCTCCGTCTTGACGTAACCGGGCGCGATGGCGTTGACCCGGATGCCGTACGGGGCCCATTCCGCCGCCAGGGATTTGGTGAGCTGGTGAACGGCAGCCTTGGACGCATTGTAGGAGGGCTGCCACTGTGGGCGGTTGACGATCAGGGAGCTGATCGAGCCGACGTTGAGGATGTTGCCGCCGCCGTGGTCCTTCATGTATGCGCCGGCTTCCCGGCTGAGCCGCCACAGGGACCGGGTGTTCACGTCGAAGACGCGGTCCCACTCGTCGTCGCTGATCTCCAGCGCAGGCCGGTGAATCGCCAGCCCGGCATTGTTGAGCAGCAGGTCGAGTCCGCCGAGCCGTTCCACGGCCCCGGCGATGGCAGCTCGAGGGCCGTCCTTCGCGGTGATGTCGACGTCAAAGGCTCGAACCTCCAGGCCTTCCCGCGCCAGCGTCGCCACGGCCGCGGCATTGCGCTCGGCGTCTCGTGACACGAAGACGACGTCGGCGCCGGCCTCGGCGAGCCCCCTGACGAAGGCCAACCCGAGGCCGCGGTTACCGCC
>NZ_JBOGDD010000264.1:0-10545 GCF_050701675.1 Mycobacterium sp.
CGGCTGGCGCGCGGCGGGCTCGCCACGGCGATGATCGACGTCAGCGATGGCCTGGTGCAGGACCTGCGACACCTCTGCACCGCCAGCCGCGTCGGCGCACGCCTCGAGGCCGCACGCCTGCCGTGCACGCCGGCGGTGCGCGCCGCCGGCGTGGCGCTTGCCCTCACCGGCGGCGAGGACTACGAGCTGCTGTGTGCCGTTCCGGCGCAGCATCGCCGGCGAGTCGAACGGCTCGCCGACCAACTCGGTCATCGGATGACCTGCATCGGCATCTGCCTGCCGGCGGCCGGCGGCCTGACGGTCGTCGACGCCGCCGGCCGACCGCTGCGGCTGCGCCGTGCGGGTCACGATCACTTCGCTGCGCGGGGACGGCGATGAAGCCGGATCGCCTGCGCACCCTGCTGGAGCGCGTCGCGCGCGGCGAGCTCACCGCCGACGCCGCCTTCGAGGCGGTCAAGCATCTGCCCTTCGAGGACCTCGGCTTTGCCAAGGTCGACCATCACCGCGCCCTGCGCAACGGCCTGCCGGAGGTGATCTTCGGCGCCGGCAAGACCGCCGAGCAGGTGATCGCCATCGCGCGCAGCCTGCGCGACGCGGGCCACGACCTGCTGATCACCCGCCTGGCCGCCGACGCCGCGGCCGCGGTGACCGCCGCGCTGCCCGAGCTGACCTATGTCGCCGATGCCCGCGTGGCGTTCTGGCGCCGCGATGCGCCGCTGGCGCGCGGGCGCGGCACGATCCTCATCGTCGCGGCCGGCACGGCCGATCTGCCGGTGGCCGAGGAGGCGGCGCTGACCGCCGAGCTGGCCGGCAACCAGGTCGAGCGCATCTACGATGTCGGTGTCGCGGGTATCCACCGCCTCTTTGCCCACCACGACCGCCTGCGCGCCGCCAGTGTGCTGGTCGTCGTCGCCGGCATGGAGGGCGCGCTGCCGAGCGTCGTCGGTGGCCTGGTCGACCGGCCGCTGATCGCCGTCCCGACCAGCGTCGGCTACGGCGCCAGCTTCGGTGGCCTCGCCGCGCTGCTCGGCATGCTCAGCTCGTGCGCCGCCGGCATCACCGTCGTCAACATCGACAACGGCTTCGGCGCCGGCGTCGCCGCCAGCCTGATCAACCGCGCCTGAGGCAACCGCTCTACGCTGCGGGCTGGTTGGGGCACCGGCCCTGGAGGGCGCCGGTCCCTCGGCGCCGGGGGTGGGGTGGGGCGAGACGGAGCGGGATGCTCGCCGCGCGCACGGCGCCGACGGAGCCGCGCCCTCCAGGCCGAGCCTCGTATGCGAGGGGCGCTCGTTGCGATGGTGCCCCGCTCCGCTATAACCGCCACATGGCGGCGGGCGGGAAGGGCCAGTTGACGCGCGGGCGCACCAAGCGCGTGCTCAAGGTCGGCGAGCTCGCCACCTCGGTCGGCTCGTCCTACATCTGGGAGGCGCTGAAGAGCCCGTTCCGTTCCGCCGGCAAGCGCCAGCAGGCGCTGCTCGACACCCACATCCGCAACGCCCTGCGCATCGTCGAGAGCTCGAAGGAGCTCAAGGGCGCATTCATGAAGCTGGTGCAGATGCTGTCCATGCGCGACGACATCCTGCCGGCCGAGGCGCTCTCGGTCCTCTCGGTGGTGCAGTCGCAGGTGCCGCCGATGGACTACGCCGAGATCCGCGGCCAGGTGAAGCGCGAGCTCGGCAAGGCGCCCGAGCAGCTCTTCGCCTCCTTCGACGAGGAGGCCTTCGCCGCGGCGTCGCTCGGCCAGGTGCACCGCGCGACGCTGAAGAGCGGCGAGGAGGTGGTGGTCAAGGTCCAGTACCCGGGCGTCGACGTGACCGTCCAGCAGGATCTGCGCAACGTCAAGGCGCTGCTGCAGGTCTTCACCATGATCGGGCGCGACGTGATGCGCCAGAACATCGACCAGAGCGAGGTCTACCAGGAGCTCGAAGAGCGCCTGCACGAGGAGCTCGACTACATCAACGAGGCGAAGAACATCGCGCTCTTCCAGAAGATGTTCCGCGACGACGACGAGGTGGTCATCCCCGACGTGTATCCCGCCTACAGCTCGCGCCGCGTCCTCACCATGAGCCGTCTCGAGGGCTACCCCTTCGCCGACGTGCTCAAGCCGGGCGTCGACCAGTCGCTCAAGGATTGGGTGGCGATCAAGTTCTTCCGCGTCGCCTGGCGGCAGATCTTCGAGTTCGGCACGCTGCACACCGACCCGCACCCGGGCAACTACCTGATCACCTACCACCCGAAGCTCGCCATCCTCGACTTCGGCAGCATCCGCATCTTCCCCGAGCCGATCCGCAAGGGCTACCTCGGGCTCGCCGCCGGCATCCTGCGCCGCGACGAGAAGGCGATGGCGAAGAGCCTGGTGCAGCTCGGCTTCATCGACGCCGGCGACGATCCGACCGGCATGATCAAGATCATGGACGTGATCTTCGAGCCGGTGCTGGTCGACAAGGTCTTCGACCCGCGCAAGTACGACGTGCTCGAGAAGGGCATGGCCGTGGCGACCCTCGGCATAGAGCACCGCCTGTTCAAGGCGCCCGGCCACCGCGTCTTCCTCACGCGCGCGCTGATCGGCCTCGACTCGTACCTGAAGCAGCTCGGCGCCGTCGCCAACTGGCACCGCATCTTCACGCAGTGCGTCGACGACGCCAGCTGACGCCGTTCAGGCGTACGACGGATCGATCGCGACGCCGGTCCGCCGCTGCCAATCGGCCAGCTCGCCGGCCACGTCGGGCTCGACGCGCAGTCGCACGCCGACGAGCCTGCCTCCCTCGCCCACCCGGACGGCGACCTTCACCGACACTGCCCTGCCACGCGAGCAGGTCGACTCGGCCGCTGGCCATATTCCGGGCTATCTATTGAATACCCAATTCTGATAGATTCGCCTGAATCAATCTGAGTGACAGAACGGTCTATCCAGCACGCGTGGAGTCAACAGCGGTGCCGTCGATCCCAGCGCATCGTGCCGCGGAAAGGCCGGGATCGCCCGGACGTTCGGGGCAGCACACCGACGTCCGCCGCCAACCCGAGCGCGGCGTCCTGCACCAGGTGGTCCGCGAGCACCTCGAGACCTTCCTGGCTGAGGCGCGTCTGCGCGGTGGCGGCGAGGGGCTGCCGCATTTCGTCGAACGGGAGCTGCGCGCGTTCCTCACTGTGGCGTGATGGCCGGCGGCTTCGCACGCTTCCGCTGCTCCGGCTGCAGTCGCGAAATTCTGGTCGCGTTCTCCTGCAAGGGGCGCGGCTTCTGCCCGTCGTGCTGCGGCCGTCGCATGTGCGAGCGCGCCGCCCATCTCGTCGACGGCGTGCTCGGTGGCCTGCCCATCCGCCAATGGGTGCTGACGCTGCCGCACCGGTTGCGCTACGCGCTGGCCTACGATCATCGGCTCTGCCGCGCCGTCCTGGCGGTGTTCGTGCGCGCGGTGCTGCGCGCCGAGCGGCGCCGGGCGCGCGCGCAGGGGATCGAGGGCCGCGGCGGTGCCGTGACCGCGATTCAGCGCTGCGGATCGGCGCTGAACACCAACGTCCACTTCCACACCCTGGTGGCCGAAGGCGTGTTCGAAGAACAGCCCGATGGGTCGCAGCGGTTCGTGCCGGCGCTGCGGCCGCCGACCGACGTCGAGGTGGCGCGCCTGCTGGCGTCGGTGCGACGGCGCCTCGTCCGCCTCGTCGGCCAGCACGGCCTCGAGCTGGACGGGGGGTTCGACGACGGGCCGACCACCGACCCGTTGTGGCTCGACAGTCCGGTGCTGGCCCAGATGCAGGGGGCGTCGGTGCTCGGCCGGGTCGCCACCGGGCCGCGCGCCGGCCATCTGGTGATGCGGCTCGGGGGCGATCCCACGGCGCCGGTGGTGATGACACGGATCACACGGATGCGGAGTCGGAGGATGAAGATCTGATTTCTTCTATCCGTGTAACAAACGTTCCGTTTCTTGTCGGCACGCGCAGATTTCCTCCGACGGCTGCACCCGGCCCACGCCCCATTTGAGTGGTGTAAGGGGATCGCGCATCTCGCGGAATCCGAGCGTAGAAGATTGACCACGGATGGGCACGGATGGGCACGGATACGGATTGAAGAAACAAGATGAAGCCGGGTCGGCTTGATGTCATTCCCCTGATTCGTGGTCGCCTCGTGATGAGACGGACTCAGGCTTCTGCTCCGGATCCGTATCCGTGCCCATCCGTGGTCAACTTCCTCTTCTGTGGGCCTCTCCTCTCCTTGTTTGGTTCCGGCGAACGGCCGGGCTGGGGCATCCGTGTCATCCGTGGTTCAATTCCGATCAAAGCACTACGCGCTTTCAGCCCAAGTGCGCGTGCTTGAAGTTGAGCAGCAGGGCTACATGCAGGACGGTGATGTTCAGGTAGCCAAGCATCTGCGCGACGTGCGTCTCATTGAAGGACGTCACCACCTTGGGATCGACGATGACCTGTTGGTCGACGATAAGATCCGGGACGAGCTTGCCGATGAAATGTCCGCGATAGTGAACGCTGAACCCGTGCTGTTGCTCGACAGGGGGTCGCTTCGACTTGAGGCAAAGCCCCCGCGACCCTACTTCTTCCGCGCCTGGTACACCCCGCCTTCGTCCTTCTGTACTTCCGTCATCGTCGCGCCGATGCACAGGCCGTTGCTCGTGATCAGTTGCACCGTCGGGTTGGTGTTCCCTGACAGTGCCGCCGCGATGCCGAGCGAAAGATTGTTCAGCCCCTTGGCCGTGTTGTTGGCTGCGGACGCATCGGCTTTACCCTTGCCGGCGGCACCGGAGAGGTAGCCGATCTTGGTGATCCCGTCGGCAGAAGCGCTCTTGTCCTTGTAGCCGAAGCCCTTGCTGCCCTTCGCCTCCCAGCACGGTTCGTTGGCGCAGAGCTGGCCGCCGCGTGCGATTTTGATGCTCTGGAGAAGGGTATCGCTATCGTCGTACAGGCAGATCGTCACGGCGGTTGCGCCGGTCACCGGGGCGCCGAAGTCTGCGGCCGTGGTCGCGCTTTCTACCTTCTTCCATTTGAGCTTCAGCTTCTCTTTGCCAGCCTTCTTTTCGTTCGACAGGAGCTTCGCCTCTCCCGCCACCAGACAGCCGGGGAGCGGGGCCGCACTACAGGTTGGTGTCTGGCAGGCGTCACCCAGGCCGTCGTTATCGGTGTCCGTTTGCGCGGTGTTCGGCTCGGTCGGGCAATTGTCCTGGTCGTCGGGGACGCCGTCGTCATCGGCATCCGCGACACCGGTAACCGCGACGATCAACTGCGCCCCGCACGTCGCGCCCGCCGGGCAATCGTCGTTGATCAGGCAGCTCCCCGGCTGGCGGAGCGTGCAGCGCTTACACACGGCATCGCTGCCGCACGCGATCCCCGTGTGCTTGGCGCACTTCGAGGTCGCCAGGTCACAGACGTCGTCCTCGCACACCGCGCCGTCGCCGCACATGTCGTTCATCGGGTCACAGGTCACCCCAAGATCGCAGCGCCCGGCCGGGCTGAAGAACACCTGGCTCTCGTCGCTGACGTCGAGCGGATCCTGCCCCGCTTCCTCCGCCACGGCGCCGACCACCGTCGCGCGGCCGGTGCAGAAGTCGAAGCTCTGCAGGATGAGCTGATTGTTCGTACCGTCGTTGTTCAGATCCTGGCCGCCTTGCTCGGCTTCGAGGGTCAGGAACTTCACGACGCTGCCGCTGACGGAATAGGGCTGGCGCGGGTCGCAGGCTTCCAACGCGCACGGGGTGATGGCTTGCCCGGTGTTCACGAGCGTGCCGGAGACGGCGTCGTAGACCTGCAGGACGTTGTCACTCGTGTCGGCGTCGCCGGTCGGCAACCCGTTGCTGGTGGAGTTCAGATTGGTGTTGCCTTGCGCCGCCTCGTTGGTGCGGAACGCTACCAGGTGCACGTCGCCGCAGGCGCTGGTGGCTTCGTCACCGACGACGACGTCCTCGGCGGTCTGGCGCACACCGGCGCTGCACGACGTTGCTGGTCCAGGTCCCACTGCACAGGGTGTCAGCGTTACCGCGGTATCGGAGAGTGCGTACACCTGCAACACCAAATCGAGCGCGTCGCCGTCGCCGTTCAGCCCGCCCGGGCTGGCGCCCTGGGCGTCCTCGGATGTGAGCAGGACCGTTGTCGTATCGGATAGGACGATTTTATCCGCCGCTTGCTGGGTGTGCAGCCACGAGCTGCCGCCCCCCGCACACGTCGTCCCGAACGGCCCGGCGACGCGGTGGAACGCGGCGACGTCGTCGCTCTGGTCGAGATCTCCGTTCCCGTCGGCGCCCTCGCCGGCCTCGGAGACCAGCGCCCCGACCCAGGTCGGCGACATGGTGACCGCCGTCGCGGCGCAGCGGAGGTTCCGAACACTGCCACTGCCCGGCCAGAGCTGCGCGACGGCGTCCTCGGTATCGGCATCGCCGTTCAGCGAGCCCTTCGGACAGGCTGGCGTCGCAGGCCCACCGAGCGGAGCCTCGGGGCGAAGGAATGCCGTCGTTCCGGCAGCGACAGTCACGGCGTCGGCCGGGCAGAGTGTCGTCACCGTTCCGCTCGTGGCGTCGATTGCTTCGAGCACGATGTCGTCGAGCGCGTCGTCGTCGAACAATAGGTCGTCGATGCCGAGGGGATCGGCGGGGTCGCTGTCGCGAACGAAAGCGTCGAACACACCGTTCACGTCGCCAGCAACGAGGTTGCTGGCGTCGGAGGTGAACGCCACCACACGTCCATCCGCCGAGATCGTGATCGAAGATGCTGAGGTGAGGGGACCCGCCTCGACACCTGCCGCTCCGACATTGACCCGTTCAGTCACCCCCGTCACCCGGTCATAGAGAAACGCATCGGCATTGCCGCCATTCGTATCGCCACCCGGTCCAAGAAGGGTGGTGGACTGGCTGAAATAGGCAACGTACCTACCGTCCCCAGAAACCGACGCTTGAGCCGAAGCGGAATTCCCTTGTGTCCCACCCGGACCGATGCTGACTCGCTCGGTCGAGGGCGTGCAGTCTTCGACGACCTGGCCGCCACCGACGCACCGATCGTGGAGGAAGACATCGTTGATCGCATTGGTATCGATGCCAGGTCCGAGTAGGTTGGTTGCCAAGCTCGTAAACGCAATGAATCTCGCGTCCGCCGAGATGGCGTGGGGCTGAAAGAATGAGGGGAGATCGCCTTGAAGTCCACCCGGACCAACGCTCACGCGGTCGGTTAGCCCCGTAAGTCGGTCGTGTAAGAAAACATCAGTAAACGCGTTGGTGTCGCCACCGGGTCCGAGAAGATTCGTCGCGACGCTGTCGAATACGACGAATCGTCCGTCGCCCGAGATCCCCGGGGGGTCCGCGGGACCATTGGCTTGCATCCCACCAGGCGCGTCGCTGACCCGCTCGGTCGTGGGTGAGCACGCCGGCACCGTGACGCCGTTTGCCTGGCAACGGTCGTGAACGAAGACGTCCAACTGGAGATTCGTGTCGGGGACCACCAAATTGGTGGCGCCGCTGGAGAACGCCACGAAACGGCCGTCTGCTGAGATCGCTGGAGATCCCGAATCCGAATCGCTCTGCACCCCACCCGGAGCATCGCTGACGCGGAAGGAGTCTCCGGTTTGCAGATCTCGGACATAGACGTCGGCGAACCCGTTGGTGTCTTCTCCCGGTCCGAGGATATCGGCTGAGATACTTTGAAACGCCACGAATCGACCGTTGGCAGAGATCGCCGGCGACTGCGATCCGTCACTGTCGATCAGAGCCGTCATCCCGGCCTAACGATTGTGCGTGAACACGTCGTTGTCGGGAAACGTGCCAAACACGAGGACTCGACCGTCCGCCGACATGTGAACGTCGAGCGACGCACCGGCCGGAGCGGGATAGCGCGTCGTCAGTCGCTTGGCCATGGCACCTTCGTCGCTGCGCACGAAGACCACGCCACCCGAAATCGCCAGCGACCGGCCGTCGATCTTCGGCGCCGCATCGACGGCACGGAGCGGGCTGCCGTAGTTGGTCTCGCCAGCTCCGCGGCGAAAGATACGCAGAATTGCATCCGCGAAATCTTCGTCGTTGTTCTGAAAGCAGCGATTCTGATCCACTTCTGACTCGAGAAACGCCTGCACGTCGCCCTCGACGGCGACCGCGGGGAACGCGAACGGCGGCTGGCGGACGTTGATGATGACGCGGCCATCGGTCACACCGCACCCCGCCGGCGCGCCGAGATCCTCTTCCGCACCGGTGATCCGGTCGCGCAGCGTGGCCACCGTATCCAACTGATCGCCGTCGCCGTTCAAGTCCTGCCCGACCGCGGCCTCGCTCGCGGTGAAACCGCGGATCGACTCGGTCCTGTCGCGCAGCGAGCTCAGGTTCACCGGCGCCTCGGCCTCGAAGGCGTAGTTCACGCACGGACCGTCCACCCCACAGTCGGCCGTGCACGTCGCGCTGCTCTCCTGACACATCCCGTTGAGCGGAGCGATGCGTGGCCGCGGCAGTAGAAGCGGCCCGTCATCGACCAAGGCGCTGAAGTCGAACAGCGCCCCGCAGGGACCGCTCCCCCCGCACTCGGCGTCCTCGGTGCACGTCTTCGCCGGGTCGCCCACGCAGGTCGTCGGACAGAGCCCGCCCGGGCAGTCGCTCGACACGTTACAGGGCTGATCGTCGTTCGCCCCGCCCTGACAGGTGCCGAAGCGCCGGCCGATGCGCAAGATGGTGTACGGCGCATCCACCGAGCCGAACAGTGCGACGACGTTGGCATTCGGCACACTCGGGTCGACCTGCGGCTCGAAGATCGGCGGCAGGTTCCCACCTTCCGGCGTGAACGATCCCGCGAAGACCGCATCGGGAATGTCGAACGGCAGCGGCGACAGCAAGCGCGCGTGCAGCAGGCGCGGCACCGGCACCGCTGCCGGCACCAGCACGCTCTGCCAGCTCACCGGTAGGAGCAGATTCCCGGCGCTGTCGACGCTGAAGCGCAGATCAGTGGCGATCGGGTTGCACGGACCTGGCGGATCATCGACGGCGGAGAGCTTGTAGCAGTCGTGCGCGTAGTTGTTCGGGGGAGGTAGGGCGGTAAAGTGCGTAAAGGCCGGGAAGGGCACCCCGGTGCCGCAGGCCCCGTCGTTGGCGTAGAGATCGTCGACGCAGGCGCGCAGCCCGGTTTGACTGACGCACGTAGCGGTCGCCAGCCCGCACGGCAGTGGGTTGCCGGGTACACTGACCGCGATCGCCGCCGGGCCGGCCAGAGTCTCGTTCTCGGTACCGGCCACGCAGCTGCCCGGGTTCGGGCAATCGCTCGCTTCTTGGCAGCGCAGTCCGTCGTTGATCCCGCCGCTGCACCGCTTGCGCGTATCGGGAAAGCGGAAGCTCACGAAGCGCTCGCCGTCGTGGTCGACGATCGCGACCCCCGCTTCCGTACCCGCGATGCAGGTCGCCGCACCACCGCCGAGTTGCGCGGCGCAGGCGGCTAGCTGCGGCGTGATGGCCGTGCAATCGGGGTCGGCCGTCAGCACTACCGCGTTCTTCGGTCCCATCGGCGGCTGGAAGACGACGGTCACGACGTGATCGGCCGCGTTCGCCGTCAAGCCCGGCGAGCCCGTGTCGCAGCTCCGCAGCGTCAACTCCACCCGCTCTCCCGGCGCCGCGAACGGCCGGTTGGCGGTGCCGAGCGCGGCGTTGAAGGCTCTCGCCGTGCCGGGGATCAGGTTGCAGCCCGCGATGGCTGTGCTGGCAGGCTGCAGCGAGACGAGCAGGAGCGCGACAAGAACAATGAGACGATACGGGTACGACGTGGCCGTGCCGCGATGATGCATATCCCCCCTAACTGCCGATGCTCGCTTCCGGCCGGACACTCGGCCGGAAGCGAGTTGTCAACGTGCAGGACTAACGAGCGTTCGTCAAGGAAGTTTGGCCCCCAAGCTCACCGGCTGGTCTTGCGATTGTCGCGCCACCAATTCGCCAACGTGACGCCGGGGAATGGAATTCCCCGGTTGAGTCTTGAAAAAGTCCCCTGAAGGGAACTCGACTCCGGTCTTCAGTCGGCTTCAGCCGACTGAGATCGACGCAGCCGAACAGTTGCGGTGGGCAACTTGACCGACGCGCAAAAGGACTTGTCTTTCATGCGCAGCGAAGCCGTGCTCGTGCGATGTAATCGGAGTTGGCTCAGGTGCCGCGCACGCGTGCGCGTTCGGTCTCGGCTCACTCGAGCCATCGCCGCCTCATTCGACGCCGGCTTCAGACCCTGCGAATGTAGTCAGCGGCAACTCCGTAGCGTGCGATGTCTTTGGGATCACTCGTCCACACGAGGCTGCGTGTGGCCCGCGTTGTGAGCCGGCGACCGCACCCGGCTCGAGCACCTCTGCCGCTATGTGTTGCGTCCGCCGGTGGCCCACGGGGCGCTGGAGCTGGCGGCGGACGGCACGGTGCTGCTGCGTCTGCGGCGGCCGTGGCGTGACGGGACGCGGGCGATCCGCTTGGCGCCGACCGAGCTGCTCGAGAAGCTCGCCGCCATGATTCCGCGCCCACGCGCCAACCTGCTGATCTACCACGGCGCCTTCGCGCCGCGTGGCTGTTGTCGCGCAGCTGCGGGTCGGGACGCGGAGAGTGCACCCCC
>NZ_JBOGDD010000265.1:0-13031 GCF_050701675.1 Mycobacterium sp.
GGCTGGTTCGCGGCGGCGGTCAGGACGTCGTCGGCACCCGGGTGGGCGTCGAGGTAGCCGCCGGCGGCGGCAAGCACCCCGCTCGCCGTTGACGCAAAGCCACTCGCCTTGCACGGCGCGGCGTTGGCTGCGGGGAGCGCAACCGTGCCCGCGATGACCGCACCAACCGCGCACGCGCCGAAGGTGGCCACGGTTCCGCGGCGCAAAGAGGTGGCAATCAGGTTCATGGCGTCGATTCCTTAGGTGTGTCGGATGGGCGGTTCCCCACATGCGGTCCTACGTGTCGAGGACGGCGCATGCGGACAACGTGCACAGTCAACGTACAGAACTACCGGTCGATCAACGGCCACGAACCGTTTCGCGTCGGCGTGCCGGACGAACCCGCACCCAGCCGAACCGAAGCGCGTTCCCAGCCACCTGCCAGGTATGTTCGTTAGGTAACCCTCACCTCATCACGCTGCCAGGCGACGACCTGCGCGGGAAGGAACCACTTCATGCGGACACCCTGGAAGCGGGTCGGCGCGCTGCTGTCCACCGTGATCCTCGCAGCGGGTTTGGCGGCATGCTCATCGTCATCCGACGAGTCCGACGGACTGCTGATCTACAACGCCCAGCACGAGTCGCTCACCAAGGAGTGGATCGACGCCTTCACCAAGGCGACCGGCATCAAGGTGACCTACCGCCAGGGTGGCGACACCGAACTCGGCAACCAGCTGATCGCCGAGGGCGCCTCGTCCCCCGCCGATCTCATCCTCACCGAGAATTCGCCCGCGATGGCTGCGGTCGAGAAGGCCGGGCTGTTCGCCGACGTCGACCAGGCGACCATCGCGCAGGTGCCCCAGCAGTACCGGCCAACCACCGGCAAGTGGACCGGAGTCGCCGCCCGCACGACGGTGTTCGCCTACGACAAGTCCAAGTTGACCGAGGACCAGCTGCCCAAGTCGATCATGGATCTGCAGCAACCACTTTGGAAGGGCCGGTGGGGCGCACCGCCCGTCAAGCCCGACTTCCAGGCGATCGTGGCGGCCATGTTGCAGCTCACCGGAGAGCCTGCGACCTCGGCGTGGCTCGCAGGGATGAAGACGAACGCCGAGATCTTCGGTGACAACATCGCCACCCTGCGGGCGATCAACGCGGGTGAGGTCGACGGCGGGGTGATCTACCACTACTACTGGTTCCGGGATCAGGCCAAGACCAAGGAGATCAGCGCAAACGTTGGCCTGCACTACTTCCGCAACGAAGATCCCGGCGCCTTCGTCTCCATCTCCGGTGGCGGCGTGCTCGAGTCGAGCAAGAAGAAGGACCAGGCGCAGCAGTTCCTGACCTTCATCACCAGCAAGGCGGGTCAGGAGGTGCTGGAGAACGGCACGTCCTTCGAATACCCAGTCGCCAGCGGTGTTCCGGCCAACCCTGCCCTGGTACCGCTCGCCGACCTTCAGGCGCCCGCCGTCAACCCCTCGGACCTCGACGCGCAGAAGGTCACCGACCTGATGACGAAGGCCGGTCTGCTCTAGATGAGGCCGTAGGTGATCACCGTCGAGACGGCACCGACGGCGACCCGCGCGGTAACCGTCGAGCGTGCGGGCTCCCGCCCGGGGCCGATGCTCATCGGTACCGTCGCGCTCCTGGTCGCGGCGACGTTCGTGCCACTCGGCTACGTCGCATGGTCGGTGGCGTCGACTGGGCCTTCGCAGGTGTACGCCCTCGTCGCGAGACCACGCGTGGGCGAGCTGTTGCTCAACACGATCGGGCTGGTGCTCGTGACCGTGCCGCTGTGCGTCGTCCTCGGTGTCGGCACCGCCTGGTTGGTGGAGCGCAGCGACGTGCCGGGGCGCGCGGCATGGCGCCCGCTGTTCGTCGCGCCACTGGCCGTCCCCGCGTTCATCAACAGCTATGCGTGGGTCAGCGTCATCCCCTCGCTGAACGGTTTCTGGGCGGGCGTCGTGGTATCGACGATGTCCTACTTCCCGTTCGTCTACGTTCCCGCCGCCGCGACGCTTCGCAGACTCGACCCCGCGATCGAGGAGTCGGCCCGCGCATTGGGCTCCAGTCCGACCGGCGCCTTCTGGCGGGTGGTGCTGCCCCAGCTGCGACTGGCGATTCTCGGCGGGGGCCTGCTCATCGGGGTGCACCTACTCGCGGAGTACGGAGCGTTCGCCATGCTGCGCTTCGCCACGCTCACGACCGCGATCTTCGAACAGTTCCAGGCCACGTTCAACGGAGCGGCGGGCAGCACGCTCGCGGGTGTTCTGGTTCTCCTCTGTCTGGTCCTGCTGGTGGGCGAGGCGGCCGCCCGCGGCTCCGCGCGGTACGCGAGGATCGGTTCAGGAGCTCAGCGCACCCTCTCGCCACATCGGGTGCGCAGCATGACCATTCCGGCCATCACGGCCCTGGGCGCCTTGGCCGTGCTCGCGCTCGGGGTGCCGGTGTGGACGGTGACCCGCTGGCTGTGGATCGGCGGCGCGAAGGCCTGGGATCTCGGCGACATCGTGCCCGTGACCGTCCAGACCGCGGGACTGGCCGCCGCGGCCGCGGTTCTGACGACCGTGCTCGCGTTCCCCTTCGCGTGGGTGGCCGTGCGGTACAGGGGTTTCTTCGCCCGCTTCGTCGAGGGTTCCAACTTCGTCACCAGTTCGATGCCGGGGATCGTCACCGCACTGGCCTTGGTCACCGTGGCGATCCGCTTCGCCACCCCTCTGTACCAGACGATTTCGCTGGTGCTCGCTGCCTACGCGTTGATGTTCATCCCGCGTGCGATGGTCAACCTGCGTTCGGGTCTGGCGCAGGTGCCGCCGGGGGTCGAGGAGGCATCGCGGTCGCTGGGGGTCTCGCCCACCAGGACCTTGTTCCGCGTCACGCTACGGCTCGTGGCGCCTGCCGCCGCAGCGGGTGCCTCGCTGGTGTTCGTCGCCGTGGCAACCGAGTTGACGGCCACCCTGCTGCTGGCCCCCACCGGCACCAGCACACTGGCGATGCGGTTCTGGTCACTCAGCAGTGAACTCGACTACGCGGCCGCGGCGCCGTACGCCCTGCTACTCGTCGTGCTGTCCATCCCGGTCACGCTGGTGTTGTTCCGCCAGTCGAGTCGGGCGGCAGCGCTGTGACGACCAACGCCCTCGAGGTCGCCGGTCTGGCCAAGTCGTTCGGTGGCGACCGCGTACTTCACGGAGTCGACCTCGACGTGCCGAGGGGCACCATCACCGCCGTCGTCGGCGCATCCGGATGCGGCAAGACGACCCTGCTGCGATTGGTCGCGGGATTTGAAACCCCGGACATCGGAACGATTTCCATCGCGGGGCGCCCGGTCGCCGGACCGGACGGATTCGTTGCCGCGCACCGGCGCGACGTCGGCTACGTCGCGCAGGACGGCGCACTGTTCCCACACCTCACCGTCGGACAGAACATCGCCTACGGCGTGCGGGGCGGCGCCCGCAGTACCCGCACCCGTGTCGCCGAACTGCTCAACACCGTGTCGCTGGACGAGTCGCTCACAAAGCGCAGACCCCACCAGCTGTCCGGCGGACAGCAGCAGCGTGTGGCACTGGCAAGGGCACTCGCACGCGAACCGGTGCTGATGCTGCTCGACGAGCCCTTCAGCGCGCTCGACACCGGACTGCGCGCATCCACCCGCAAGGCCGTCGCACGACTGCTCGCCGATGCCAACGTGACGACGCTGCTGGTCACCCACGACCAGGAAGAAGCCCTCTCCATCGCCGATCAGGTCGCGGTCATGAGTGATGGCCGGTTCACCAAAGTCGGTACGCCACAACAGGTCTACCTGACACCCGAGGACCGGTTCACCGCCGAGTTCCTCGGTGACTGCGTACTGCTGCCGTGCACGGTCACGGCCGGTGTGGCCGACTGCGTGCTGGGGCGTCTGCCTGCACGCGACGGCGCCACCGACGGCGTGGGCACCGTGATGCTGCGACCCGAGCAACTCGTCGCCACCGCTGTGTCCGACGGCGGCACGGGCAATGGGATCGGCACCGTACTGTCGGTGGAGTTCCGCGGACACGACGTCCTGCTCGTCGTCGATCCCGGCGACGGCGCGCCGATCACCGTCCGCCAGCACTCCGTCAATCCACCGGAAGTGGACGCCAAGGTCCGCGTCGAGGTCGTCGGGCTCGCGGTCGTGTTCAACGAGCAGGCCCCGTGATGTTCGACCGGCTCGTCGAGCACCTCGCCTCGCACGGGGACGACGCCGCCGTGCTCACCACGGATCGGCGACTGAGCTACCGCGAGCTCGCCGACGAAGTCGCCCTGAGCGCTTCGGAATTGGGCAGCCAACGCAGGCTCGTACTCCTCGAAACCCGCAACGACACGGACACCCTGGTGAACTACCTCGGCGCGCTGGCAGGTCGACACGTCGTGCTTCCGCTGCCTGCCGACGGTGACCACGCGGCGGTGATCGATGCCTACGACCCCGACGTGATCGTCCGCGGCGGCGTCGTCCAGCACCGCCACCGCGCCTCACACCACATCCATCCGGAGCTGGCACTGCTGCTGTCCACGTCGGGCAGCACCGGTTCGCCCAAGCTGGTGCGCCTGTCGAGGGCCAACCTCGCCGCCAACGCCGAAGCCATCGCCACGTACCTCGACATCACGCACACCGACAGAGCCGCAACGACATTGCCGATGTCGTACTGTTACGGCCTCTCGGTGGTGCACAGCCACCTGATGGGTGGCGCAGGGCTCATCCTCACCGACCACTCCGTCGTCGACGACGAGTTCTGGGCCCTGATGAAGCGACACCGGGGTACGACGTTCGCGGGTGTGCCGCACACCTTCGACCTGCTCGACCGCGTCGGGTTCGAGGATATGTCGCTTCCGCACCTCAGATACCTCAGCCAGGCCGGCGGCAGGCTCGCACCCGAGCAGGTCAGGCGATTCGCCGGGCTCGGGCATCGTCGGGGATGGCAGCTGTTCGTGATGTACGGGGCGACGGAGGCGACGGCCCGAATGGCTTATCTGCCACCGCATCTCGCGGCAGACAATCCGACTTCGATCGGCGTGCCCGTCCCCGGGGGCGCCTTCGACATCCAGTCGGTCGACGGCATGGGAGACGACGTCGGAGAACTGGTGTACCGCGGACCCAACGTGATGATGGGTTACGCACACGGCCCCGGCGACCTGGCCTCGGGAAGAACGGTCGATGTGCTGCGCACCGGTGACGTCGCCAGACGGAACGCGGGCGGACTCTACGAGGTCGTCGGGCGGATCAGTCGTTTCGTCAAGCTCTACGGGCTGCGCATCGACCTGCAACGGGTGGAGGCGGCCCTGCGCGCCGGCGGCGTGACCGCGATCTGCACGGACGGCGACGGCGTGCTGCTAGTGGCCGCGACCGATCGTCCCGACGGGTGCGACGTGCCACTGCTCGTCGCCGACGCGTCGGGCCTGCCCCGCTCGGCGGTCCGGGTCCTCGACGTCGACGAGATCCCGCGACTGCCCACGGGCAAGCCCGACTTCCAGCACGTGCGGGCGATGGCAGGTCGCGGCGTCGCAGTCGAAGCGGACCCACTCGACCTGCGCGGGCTGTTCGCCGACGTCTTGCAACTCGACGCCGCGACCATCGATCCCTTGGCCAGTTTCGTCGACCTCGGCGGCAACTCGCTGTCCTACGTGGCGATGTCGGTGCGGCTCGAACGCGCCATCGGTCATCTACCCGCAGACTGGCCACGGCTGCCGCTGCGCCAGTTGGAGTCCCTCACCCGGCCCCGACGCTGGTGGGGCACCACGCTCGAGACCAGTGTCGCGCTGCGCGCCGTGGCCATCGTCCTGGTCGTGGGTTCGCACGCCGAATTGTTCGCGTTGTGGGGCGGTGCCCACGTCCTGCTCGGCATCGCAGGCTACAACTTCGGCCGCTTCTGTCTGACGCCGCTGCCACGGACCGGCCGAGCCCGCCACTTACGCAACACGATCGCGTGGATCGCCGTTCCCTCGGTGATGTGGGTGGCCGTCGCCCTGGTGATCACCAACGACTATGCCGCGTCGAATCTGTTGCTGGCCAACAAGTTCCTGGGCCCCGACGACAGCATGACGGCAGGCAGACTGTGGTTCGTCGAGGTCGTGGTGTGGATCCTGCTCGCCCTCGCGCTGGTGTGCTGGACGCCGCTCGGCGACCGGCTGGAACGGCGCTGGCCATTCACCTTCGCGGCCGCCTTCCTGATGCTCGGACTGGCGCTGCGCTTCAACGGGTTCGGCCTTGGCGACGGGGCGTGGTTCACCGTTCTCGCGTTCTGGTTCTTCGCCATCGGTTGGGCGGCCTCGAAGTCGTCGACGGCCTGGCAGCGCGGCGCCGTCACGGTCGCGCTGGCCGTCGGCCTCGTCGGCTACTTCGGCAACCCGAACCGGGAGCTACTGGTGTTCACCGGCCTGGCGCTGCTGATCTGGCTGCCCGCCATCCGATGTCCGTCCGCCTTCACCGCGCTGGCGGGCATCGTCGCAGAAGCATCACTTCTCACCTACCTCGTGCACTACCAGGTGTACCCGCTGTTCGGCGAGCACCGCGTCCTTGGCGTTGCCGCATCGATCGGGGCGGGCGTCGTCCTGACCCGGCTGCTGACCCTGGCGCGCAAGCGGTTTCGCCTTCGCCGGACGCGGCCGGTCAGGTCCGAGGCGGCTGCTCCCGCTCGGCGATGAGACCCTCCTGCACCAGGGTCGCCGCAATCGCGCCATCGGCGCCGACCAGACTGCCCGTGATGACGCCGCGGCCGCGCGCCGCCGCCGGCGACGTGGATTCCAGCAGGTTCCAGCGATCGGCCCGCACGGGCCGGTGAAACCAGATCGACGAGTCCGTCGTACCACTGCGGTGGGTGCGCGCCATCATCGAGTGACCGTGCACCTGCAGCGCAGGGTCGATCATGTACACGTCGCACACGTAGGCCGCGATGACGGTGTGCAGCAACGGGTCGTCGGGTACGGGGACCGTCACCCGCCACCACAGCCGTCGGGTGAACTCCCCACCCGAGCGGTCATCGGCCACCCGAATGTCGATCTCGTCCAACGGCATCGACGGTGCAGGCCCCGCGGGACCGGTCTGCGGCAGCGTCTCGGGATCCTGCGGCATCGTGGCGAGCCGGCCGTGTTCGGGCCCCGTCAGCGGCACGGCGAACGAGACGCCCGCCACCGTCAACAAGCGGCCGTCCTGGCTGGACTCCACCCGGCGCGACGAGGCGGTGCGCCCGTCGAACACGTCGTGCACCGAGTACTCCACGCCCTCGCCCGCCTCACCGCCCCGCAGAAATTGCAGATGCATGCTGGTGGGGAGTTTGGCCGAATCGACGGTCCGGCTGGCAGCGGCGAGGCTCTGGGCCATGAACTGACCGCCGAACGCGCGCTTGCCCTCCGGGCCGCTGGCAGGACCGACCCAGGACCCGTCGGACTGCCCTGGTCGCACGTCGAGCAGAGTCAGCAGCGCGCTCACGCGACCGTACCCGCCTCGGCCAGCCGAGTGATCTCCCCGTCCGAGAGGCCGAGTCGGTCCCGCAGGACCTCGATGGTGTGGTCGCCGAGTTCTGGTGCGGGCACGGCTGGCTGGTAGGCGCCGTCGATCTCCAACGGCAGCCCTGGCGCCAGGTACTGCCCTATCCGCGGCTGATCGAGCGCGGTGAACAGCGGGTTGGCGGTCACCTTCGCGTCCGTAGCGGCGTCGGCGAAGGTCCGATAGCGCTCCCACAGGATGGACGTCGCCGACAGTGCCGTGGCGATCTCGTCGGCGGAGTGACCGCTGAACCAGACGGTGAACAGGCCGGTGAGCGCGTCGCGGTGCCGGTACCGCTGGCCTTCGTCGGTCAAATCGGCCCCCAGCGCTTCACCCAGTGCAGCAACGGCTTTCGCCGTTCCCGTGAGTTCGGTCAGGTCGCGGAAGTGGCGCCCGGTGAGGGCAACCACCATGAACGAAGCCCCGTCAGCGCTGGTGAACGTCTGGCCGTACTGGCCGTAGATCGAGTTGCCGATGCGTTCCCGCCCCTCTCCGTTGACCATCACCTCGGTCAGGAAGCTGAGGTTGCCCGCCGTGGCCAGCGCCACGTTCTCCAGGGGAATGCCGACGCGTTGGCCCAGTCCGGTGGCGTCGCGATGCCTCAGTGCGGCAGTCACGGCGAGCGCGACGTAGAGGCCGCAGGCGACGTCCCACGCGGGCAGGACGTGGTTGACGGGGTTTGCGTATCCCGTCGGCCCGGTGACCATCGGGAAGCCGAGACCCGCGTTCACGGTGTAGTCCACCCCGGTTCCTCCGTCAGCGCGCCCCGACACTTCGACGTGGATCAGGTCTGGACGCGACTTCACCAGCGTCTCGTATGAGTGCCACTGTCGCCCAGCCACATTGGTGATCAGGACCCCACTGTCGATGATCAGGCGGGTGATCAGCTCCTGGCCTTCGGCGGAACGCACGTCGATCGCGGCAGACGACTTGCCCTTGTTGAGGCCAGCCCAGTAGATGCTCGCCCCCTCTGACGTGACGGGCCAGCGGTGGTAATCCGCCGCGCCGCCGACGGGATCGACGCGGATCACCTCGGCGCCGAGCTGTGCGAGCGTCATCCCGGCGAGCGGGACGGCGACGAAGCTGGAGATCTCGATGATCCGCACCCCCGCAAGGGGTCGAGTGGCGTCAGTCATGCCACTCACGATATTGGTCGACGTCAGATCAGTTCGATGGCGTCCGCAATGGAGTCCAGCACCCGGCTGGGCCGGAACGGATACTTGTCGATGTCGGTGATCGTCGTCGAGCCGGTCAGCACCAGGATGGTCTCCAGACCGGCCTCGATGCCAGCGACCACGTCGGTGTCCATCCGGTCGCCGACCATGAAGGTGTTCTCGGAATGCGCCTCGATGCGGTTGAGCGCGCTGCGGAACATCATCGGATTCGGCTTGCCGACGAAGTAGGGCTCCCGCCCGGTGGCCTTGGTGATCAGCGCCGCGACCGAGCCGGTGGCCGGCGTCGGCCCCTCGGCCGACGGTCCGGTGACGTCCGGATTGGTGGCGATGAAGCGGGCGCCTCCGCCGATCAGCCGGATGGCCTTGGTGATCGCCTCGAATGAGTAGGTTCGCGTCTCGCCGAGCACGACGAAGTCCGGGCCGGTGTCGGTCAACGTGTAGCCCACCTCGTGCAGCGCCGTCGTCAGACCGGCCTCGCCGATGACATAGGCGGAGCCACCTGGCAACTGGTCGTGCAGGAAGGCTGCGGTCGCCAACGCCGAGGTCCAGATCGACTCCTCGGGCACTTCGAGGCCGGATCGGATCAGCCGGGCCGCGAGATCGCGTGGCGTGAAGATCGAGTTGTTGGTCAGCACCAGGAATGGGCGCTTCTTCTCCGTCAGGCGCTGAAGGAACTCGGCCGCACCGGGCAGGGCATGGTCCTCGTGTACGAGGACGCCGTCCATGTCGGTCAACCAGCAGTCACGTTGAATGCTCATGGACCTAGTGTGTCAGCGCACGACAACGGATGAGGGCGTCCTGGGCGCACCCAGCATGTCGCGATGCGACGGCGGTTGCCGACCGTCCTCGTCGACGATGCCGTAGCGCATCGCGAGCTCGGCCCCGATGACCGTCTGCCCGCTCAGTTCGGACAGCGCCGGGTCCCGCCACAGCGCGTCGATGAGCCGTCCCGTGAACTCCGGCGTCTCGGCGTGCTTGGCGGTTTCCGCGAGCGCATCCGGGTGCTCATCGAAGGCGCTGCGGAACTTGTCCGTCAGCAGGATGCCCATCCAGATCGAGACGGTCGCGACACCACTTCCCTCGAAGTCGATCGCCATGTCCGCGGCCATCTTGTCGATGCCCGCCTTCTGGGACCCGTACGCCGGCCCGTGCATGTAGCAGACCGACCCTGGCGACGACGTGAACGCGATGAGGCCGCGGCCGCCCGGCACCATCAGCTTCGCAGCGTGCCACGACGCGACGTACGCCGAACGCAGCCCGACGTCGAGCACGTCGCCCAGCTCGAGTGGCTTGTCCCAGAACGGTTTCGGACTGGTCAGCTCGTCGTGGATCACCGCAGCGTTGTTGACGAGCAGATCCAGCCTGCCGCGCTCGCCTGCCACCCGCTCGAACAGCGCGGCCACCGCAGCGTCATCCCGGTGGTCCACCCGAACGGCGATGCCCCTGGCTCCGACGTCGGTCACCGTACGGCCGGTGAGGTAGACCAGCCAACCCGCCTCGAGCAGCGCAGCCGCGATACCGCGTCCCGCACCACGACTCGCCCCGGTCACCACGGCGACGGGCGCCTGATCGTCGGTCATGTGAAGACCGTACGTTCAGTCGGGCAGCCGCAGTTCGGGCTTCTCGACCTCTTCGATGTTGACGTCCTTGAAGGTGATGACCCTGACCTGCTTCACGAAGCGGGCAGGCCGGTACATGTCCCACACCCAGGCGTCGGCCAACCGAAGTTCGAAGTAGACCTCGCCGTCGGCGTTTCGCGGCACCAGCTCCACGCTGTTGGCCAGGTAGAAGCGGCGCTCGGTCTCCACGACGTAACTGAACTGCCCCACGATGTCCTTGTATTCGCGGTACAGCGAGAGCTCCATCTCGGTCTCGTACTTCTCGAGATCTTCGGCACTCATCGGTTCAGTGGTCCTTCGGTCGGTGTTCGGTACATCTTTCCTCAGCCCAGTTCGGCACGCCGCGCGGCCTCCCCGCTGAGGATGGCGCCGGGCGCCACGTCGACGTCGAGGCCGCCGTCCGTCACGCTGGCGTAGCCCAACCTGCGCACGTTGATGAACGAGAACCGGTGCTCGATGCAGGGGCCCCGCTCGGCGAGCGCAGCGGTGTGGAACGGGGTGCTGTACCCCTTGTGTTCGGCGAAGCCGTACCCAGGATGCTTGGACTCCATCTGCACCATGAGGCGGTCGCGGCTCACCTTGGCCAGCACGCTGGCCGCCGCGATGCAGGCGGCCGCGGCGTCACCGCCGACGACCGGTAACGACGGCATCGGCAACCCAGGCACGCGGAACCCGTCGCTCAGCACGTAACCCGGCCGGATCGGCAACCCGGCGACCGCGCGCCGCATGCCCTCGATGTTGGCCACGTGCACCCCGCGGCGATCGACTTCCTTCGACGGGATGAAGACGACGTGATAGGCCAGCGCATAGCGCCGGATCAACGGGAAGAGCCGCTCGCGCTCTCGCTCGTTGAGCTTCTTCGAGTCGTCGAGCGCCGCCAGGCTCTCCAGTCGATTTGGGCCGAGCACGCACGCAGCGACCACCAGAGGACCCGCACAGGCGCCACGGCCCACCTCGTCGACCCCGGCCACCGGACCGAGCCCTCCGCGGTACAGCGCGGATTCGATCGTCCGCAGGCCCGCGGACTTGCGAATCACGGCTCGGGGCGGCCAGCTCGCCGGCAAGACAGGTCCTACTGGGCAGTCTGCGGGTTGATTGCCGAAACGCCACCCCAGCGGCCGGGAGGCCAGGCGATGAACCGCGCCTTGCCGATCACGTTGTCGACGGGAACCGTTCCTGCGGTTGGGTCGCCAGTGCACAACAGACCCTTCAGGGCGTCGGCAGGGAGGTTGGTGCAGTGCGCACGCGAGTCAGCCGAGTGGGTGCGGTTGTCGCCCATTACCCACAGCCGCCCGTCGGGGACCTTCACGGGTCCGAACTCATTGCCGAGGCACGGGTAGATCTGAGGGTCGGCCATCATCGTCTCGACGTTGAGATACGGCTCGTGGAGCCTCTTGCCGTCGACCGTCAGCCCCGTGGTGGCCCGGCATTCGACCGTCTGCCCCCCGACCGCGATGACGCGCTTGACGAGGTCGTTCTCGTCGGGCGGCACGAAGCCGATGAACGAAAGCGCGTTCTGCACCCACCGGATCGGGGTGCTGTCGGAGCGGATCGACTTGTAGCCGATGTTCCACGCCGGCGGACCCTTGAACACGACCACGTCGCCCGGCTCCGGCGACGTGAAGCGATAGGTCACCTTGTCCACCATGATCCGGTCACCGACGCACCCCGCGCAGCCGTGAAGCGTCGGCTCCATCGACTCCGAGGGAATCAGGTACGGCCGCGCGACGAACGTCAGCATCACGTAGTACAGGACCAGCGCGATGGTCAGCAGGATCGCGGCTTCGCGGACCGCGCCACGCTTCTTCTTCGGCGGATCGTCTTCGCCGACCTCATCCGGGGTCGCGTCGCTGACGTCGGCGGATTCTCCTGCGTCAGGCGCGTTCGTCGCGTCGGTGGCGTCGGTCACGCCTTCAGAGTAGCCAGGGCGATGGACGCCGCCGGTTGGCTCGTCGTCCAACCGTCACACCCGTCCGGGTGCGGCGTCCGCGCCAATCAGCGCTTTTCCTTGATCTTGGCCTTCTTGCCCCGCAGCTCGCGCAGGTAGTACAGCTTGGCGCGTCGCACGTCACCGCGGGTGACGACGTCGATGTGGTCGATGTTGGGCGAATGCACGGGGAACGTGCGCTCGACGCCGACGCCATAGCTTTCCTTGCGCACGGTGAAGGTCTCGCGAACGCCGCCACCCTGCCTGCGCAGAACGACGCCCTTGAAGACCTGGACGCGCTCCTTGGAACCCTCGATGACCTTCACGTGGACATTCACGGTGTCGCCGGGATTGAAGGCCGGGATGTCGTCGCGCAGCGACGACTGGTCGATGAAGTCCAGGGTGTTCATCGGTGACACTTCCTCAAGGTTGTTCGGATCGGTTGATCGCTGTTCTCGGTTGCGGCCGTAGACGGCGCGTCACTAGGCGACGCGTGGCCGGGGCCGAGGTCTTCGGGTGTATGTCGCATCAGACGGGGATACGTTCCCCCGCCGTGCGCAGACAACTGGTCAATTGTGCCAGACGGGTATCCATGCCACGAAATCGTGCCCCGACATGGCGGGTCACCTGCGGGCGCGGCAACGGCTCTCAGCGGTTAGGGTAGTGCGCACGGGTAAGGAGTTCGAGGCCTTACCCGAGAGCCATCGTCCCCGTTCATCTCACTCGTCTAGGGAGGGCCATGCTCCGGCGGCCGCAGAAGCTGCTGATGGTGACCGCGCTGGCCGTAACCGCGATGACGGTGGCCGCAGGGTGCGAGGCAAGGGTTTACG
>NZ_JBOGDD010000266.1:0-3518 GCF_050701675.1 Mycobacterium sp.
CAAGGGACGATTCTGCACCACCCGCGACGTCCTCGACTGGACCGAGCTCGCCGCCGCCCAGCGGGTGGGCGGGCGTCTCGAGGACGGCGGTGCGCTCGACGTCACCGCGGTGTTCCGGGTGGAAACGGTGACGTGGACGATGGGCGTGCACGCGGTCATCCTTGGGGTGCACCGCCGCACCGGAATCGTCAAGGTCCTGCGTTACGCCGTGACCCACGAAGGTGGCCGTGAGATCAACCCCAGGATCGTCGAGGGCCAGGTCATCGGAGGTGTCGCCCAAGGGCTCGGCGGTGCACTGTTCGAGCAGTGGAGCTATTCCGACACCGGCGAGCCGCTGTCGACGACGTTTGCGGCATACCATCTCCCGCTGTCGACCGACGTGCCGCGGGTCACGGTGAAGCACATGCACGTCGACACCCCGGTGAACCCGATCGGTGTCCGCGGGGCGGGAGAGAGCGGCACCATCGCGGTCTACGCGGCGGTCGCAAGCGCGGTCGACGACGCCCTTGGCGGCGGCTACCACGTCGGGAGCACCCCCATCGCAACCGGTGATCTGTGTCGCGCACTCGCCGGAGTGGCGACGTGAAGCCGGCCGAGTTCGCCTACCGCCGACCAACTTCGGTGACCGAGGCGTTGGAGCTGCTTGCGGACGATCCCGATGCCAAGTTGCTCGCAGGTGGACAGTCCCTGCTCACGTTGATGAACCTGCGACTGGCCCGGCCGACCGCGATCATCGACATCGGCCGCCTCGTCGAACTCAGCCGCATCTTCGACGACACCGACGATCTGATCCTGGGCGCGCTCGTCACACACCGGACCGTGGAGGTCGACCCGCTCATCGGTGCAAGGGCGCCACTGCTCGCCGATGCAGCGCGCTACATCGGACACGTGGGGATCAGGAATCGGGGCACCATCGGCGGCTCGGTGGCCCATGCCGATCCGGCCGCCGAGATGCCGCTGGCCACATTGGTTCTCGGTGCAACGTTTCACGTCGAGTCGGCGAGGGCAGGGAAGCGAGAGGTATCCGCCGAGGACATGTTCGTGTCCTTCTACACGAACGCGCTGGAACCCGACGAAATGCTCACCTGGGTCTCGGTTCCGGCCATTCGCGCCAACCAGGGCTGGGGCTTCGTCGAATATGCGCACCAGCACGGAGATTACGGGCTTGCCGGCGCGGGTGCCCTGCTGAGCATGCGCGCCGATTGCAACATCGGCTCAGTGCGGGCCGCCGTGCTCAGTGCCGCGGACCGGCCCCTGCTCTTCGTCGGAGACGATGCGGTGGGCGCCGCACCGTCGGCTGGCCTCTGGGAGGAACTTGCCGAGTCCTGGGCCGCGCAGACTGAGCCCGTCGGCGAGGACCACGACTACTCCCGTCGATTATGTGCGGCCGCCCTCTCCGAGGCGCTGACCGCCGCCCACCGGCGCGTGACATCGGGAGAGGAGCAGTCCGGTGACGGCAGCTGACGCGCCGCAGGCGGTCGCCATCTCGGTCACGGTCAACGGCAAGCTGGTCCGGCGGTCGGTGAAGCCCCGGCTGACCCTCGCCGACTTCCTGCGTGACGAATTGCGCTTGACTGGAACGCATCTGGGGTGCGAGCACGGGGTGTGCG
The DNA here is from genome assembly GCF_050701675.1 of Mycobacterium sp. Lineage (GTDB taxonomy): Bacteria > Actinomycetota > Actinomycetes > Mycobacteriales > Mycobacteriaceae > Mycobacterium. The sequence goes on from NZ_JBOGDD010000266.1 coordinate 1,611, forward strand.
GCGCTTGCTCGGTGTTCATCGACAGCCGAAGCGCGCGCGCCTGTCTGACGCTCGCCGTTCAGGTCGACGGCATGCAGATCAACACCGTGGAGGGCCTCGACGACTTCGAGGAGACGGCGCGACTCCGGCAGTCCTTCTCCGAGCATGGTGGCCTGCAGTGCGGATTCTGCACACCGGGGTTCCTGATCACCGCAGTCGAGCTGTTGCGGGACACCGACGCAGAGAAGCCCCTTACCGAAGAGTCGGTGCGCGAAGCGCTTTCGGGAAACGTCTGCCGGTGCACCGGCTATCAGGGCATCGTGCAGGCAGTGCTCGACGCGGCGTCGCCACCGCAATAGTGGAGACTAATGCGCTACCCACCAGCCTGCCGCGTGCCGGGCACCTTTGGCGACCGGTCGGCCGCAGCCGGTGGGGCATGGCGGGGTGGCTGACGCTCGGGCTGGGCGCCTCGCTCGCCGTGACGGCGCTTCGCGGCAACGCGGAGTTCGGTTCTGCGATGGCCCTTGGCATCGTGCTGACCGCGGTGCCGTCCCTGCCGGTCGCCTTCCGACCTGCGCTGGTGACGATCGCGGTGCGGGGGGCCACGGTACTGGCGGGTGCGCTGACCGTCGTGCTCTGCGCCGGACACCCGCTGTTGCTTGCCGTGGCTACGGTCGGTGCCGCCATGGCGGGCGCCATGATTCAACGGATCGGGGCTACTGCGGGGCTGGCCGTGATCCTGGTGGCCGTCCACAGCGACGGCGGACCGGTGTCGGTGGTGATCCCGTATCCGTATCTGCTCGGCGTGGCCGTCGTGCTGCTGGCGTGGTTGGCATGGTTCGGCTGCGCGTGCGCGATCCGCACGGCGCGACGCCGTCCTGCGGAATCGACTGTCCCAGTGGGTAGCGGAGCCGGCCGCGGTGCCGACTACGCGCACGCCGTCAGGGTCGGCGTCGCGGTGGGCGTGGCCGTCGCACTTGCCGCACTGCTCCCCCGCGACATGGTGGGCGGGCACTGGCTCGTCACCAGCGTGCTTCTCACCATTCAGCCGGGCCAGTACGACACCGGAGTGCGCCTGGTACAACGTATTTCGGGTAACACCGTTGGAGCGTTGATCGCCGCGGCCGTTCTCGGTGCGCATCCCGCTGCACCCGTGGTCGTGACGGTGACCGTGGTGCTGTTCCTGCTGGCGATGGCATTGCGCCCGGTGAACTACACCTGGTGGGCGGTCACCGGGCCACCCGTGCTGCTGATGATCAGTGAGTATCCGCAGTTGTTCCCCTGGTACGAGGGCGGGGTACGACTGGCGATGAACGTGGGGGGCGCGGTCATCGTGCTCGCCGTCGTGTTCGTCGTCCCTGCGCTGAGTCGGTGCACGGCGGTGGCCCAGATCACCGATCGCGATTGAATTCGGAATCCATATAAAGAATCAAGACAAAGGAGTGTTCAGTGACTACGTTGCTCGTCGAGGACATCGGTCTGCTGGTGCACGGCGACGCCACGATGGCGCCGATCCGGGATACCTCGATCGTCGTCGAGAACGGCGTCATCGCCGGAATCGGCACCGATCACCCCGCGCCGGACATGGTGTTGTCCGCGGGCGGGCTGACGGTGCTGCCGGGTCTGATCGACGGGCACGTCCACCCCACCTTCGGGGAGTGGACACCGGCACAGGATGCGGTGGGGTGGATCCACAACTACCTGCACGGCGGCACCACGTCGATGGTCTCCGCGGGCGAACTCCACATCCCGGGGCTCGCGTTCGACGCGCTCACCCCGGAACTGGTGCTGAGCATCGCGATAACGTCCAAGCACACCACCGGGAGGATGCGTCCCTCGGGAGTGAAGGTGAACGCAGGCACGGTGTTGCTGGTTCCCGGCATGACCGAGGAGCACTTCGACCGGGCCCAGCGTGAGGGCCTCGACCAG
>NZ_JBOGDD010000267.1:0-7304 GCF_050701675.1 Mycobacterium sp.
GGACGGCCTCGGCATGATCATGACGTCGCAGGGCGGCGACGTGGCGTCGCCGACCATGGACTCCGTCCAGAAGGCCGTCGACCTGGTCAAGGAGCAGAAGGACAAGGGCCAGATCCGACGGTTCACCGGCAATGACTACGCCGACGACCTGGCCGCGGGCAACATCGCCGTCGCCCAGGCGTACTCCGGTGACGTCGTACAGCTTCAGGCCGACAACCCGGATCTCGAATTCATCATCCCCGAGTCGGGCGGCGACTGGTTCATCGACACAATGGTCATCCCCTACACCACCCAGAACCAGCATGCCGCCGAGGCGTGGATCGACTACGTGTACGACCGGCCCAACTACGCGAAGCTCGTCGCGTTCGTCCAGTACGTGCCCGTGCTGACGGACATGACCGACGAGCTCAACAAGATCGATCCGAAGCTCGCGGCCAACCCGTTGATCAACCCGCCGCAGGACTTTCAGGACAAGTTGCACACCTGGGCCGCGCTGACCGACGAGCAGACCCAGCAGTTCAACACGGCGTACGCCGCCGTCACCGGTGGCTAGGCAGCGGGCTGACCCATGGCAGGAGTAGCCAGCAGTAGTCGCCAGCGCAGCAAGATCGCGCCATATCTGATGATCTTCCCTGCGTTGGCGTACCTCGCGATCTTCTTCGTGGTGCCGTTCTGGTCGCTGTTCCGGACCTCGCTGTCGACCATGGGTGGCTCGATCTACCTGCCGGAGTTGACGTTTGCGTGGAACTTCGCCAGCTACGGTCACGCCCTGACGGCGTACCAGGACCAGATCCTGCGGTCGCTGCTGTACGCCTTCACCGCCACCGTGGTGTCGCTGTTGATCTCCTATCCGCTGGCGTACGTCATCGCCTTCAAGTCCGGGCGATACAAGAACCTGTTGCTCGGCCTGGTCGTGCTGCCCTTCTTCGTGACGTTCCTGGTTCGCACGCTGGCATGGAAGACGATCCTGGCCGACGACGGCATCGTGGTGCACACACTGAGCGCGGTCGGGGTGCTGCCACCGGATGGACGGCTGCTGTCCACCAGTTGGGCCGTGATCGGTGGGCTGATCTACAACTCGATGACGTTCATGATCCTGCCGCTGTACGTCAGCCTGGAGAAGATCGACCCGCGGCTGCTCGAGGCCTCGAAGGACCTTTACTCGTCGAGTTTTCGGGCCTTCCGCAAGATCATCCTGCCGTTGTCGATACCAGGCGTGCTGGCGGGCAGCCTGCTGGTGTTCATCCCCGCCATGGGTGACTTCATCAACGCCGACTATCTGGGCAGCACCCAAACCACGATGATCGGCAACGTCATTCAGAAGCAGTTCCTGGTGGTCAAGGACTATCCCGGTGCGGCCGCGCTCAGCTTCCTGTTGATGGCCATGATCCTGGTCGGCGTGCTGTCCTACACGCGGGCCCTCGGTACGGAGGACTTGGTATGACGCTGCAGGAAGGCGCCGCGATCGTCGACGTGATCGACAGCCCACCGGCCAAGACGAGACGCTCGATCATGGGCACTGGCAAGCTCGGCGACGTTGCGCTGCGGGCCGTCGCAGCGCTGGTGCTGCTCTACATCTTCGTGCCGATCTTCGTGATCGTGCTGTTCTCGTTCAACAAGCCCTCAGGCAAGTTCAATTACACGTGGCAGGGCTTCACGCTCGACAATTGGGCCAACCCATTCAAGTACCCGGCCCTGGCCGAAGCGTTGAAGATGAGCCTCCAGGTGGCGGCTCTTTCCACCGTGGTCGCTGTCGTTCTCGGAACGCTCCTCGCAATTGCCTTGGTGCGTCAGCGATTCCGCGGCAGCAAGGCGGTCGATACGTTCCTCGTCCTGCCACTGACGGCACCCGAGGTGGTCATGGGAGCCTCGCTGCTGACCTTGTTTCTCGACCTCGGTTGGGCGACCGGCTTCGTCACCATCCTGATCGCACACGTGGCGTTCGAGATCAGTTTCGTCGCGATGACGGTCCGTGCGCGGGTGCGTGGCTTCGACTGGACGCTCGAGGACGCGTCGATGGACCTCGGCGCAAGTCCCACCAGGACGTTCTTCAAGGTGACGCTGCCGCTGATCGTCCCCGGCATCGTCGCGGCGGCGATGCTGTCGTTCGCGCTGTCGCTCGACGACTTCATCATCACGTACTTCGTGAGTGGCTCGACGGTGACCTATCCGCTATTCGTCAACGCGGCGACGAAGGCCGCCGTGCCACCGCAGATCGACGTGCTGGCCACCGCGATCCTGGCCATCAGCCTGGTACTGCTCGCGGTGGGGACTCTGTACCGCCGCAAGCGAATCGACGTCTAGGCGACTGGTTACGGGGCGTCGAGCCGGACCGTAACCGATACCCGGCCACGGTCGTCGCGGACGGCGACGGCGTTGCCCTGACGGTCGCGACCGTCAAGGCCCAGGAGCGTGATCGGCCCACCCTCGCCAAGGAAGTTGCGCCACCAGTTCTTCTTGTCGGGCATGTTGACACCGATGACGATGGAGTCGCCGGAGCGGCGGTAGCCGACCGGGATCTGGAAGGTTCGGCCGGACTTGCGGCCGACGTAACGGATCTCGATCATTCCGCGGCGGATCAGGCCCCCCACGATGGGGGCGCCCATGAGTGTCACCGCCAGACCGTTGAAGGCCCGTACGAATGCGTTGTCCGAGAAGCCCCGTGGGCTCTGGCGTGTCATTGGTCCCAGCGTAGCGAGTCAGGTCACGTCGACGAGGACCGGCGCTCTGGCGCCGGATCGCGCGGCGCCGACCCCCGCTGCCACGACGAGGCAGATGCCGACCAGGCCCCCCACCCCGGGTGCCTGCGACAGCACCAGGAAGCCGATCAACATGGCGAACGCCGGCTCCAGGCTCATCAGCGTTCCGAACGATGCAGTGGTCAGCCTGCGCAGCGCCAACAGCTCCAGGGTGAACGGAACCACGGGCAGCAGGATCGCCAGTCCGATGCCGAACAACAGGATCTCGGGCGTGACCCTGGGGATCACCGTCGATCCGACGACGAGGGTGGAGAACACCGCCGCAACGCCCATCGACACCGCCAACCCATTGACGCCGTCGACTCCGTCACCGACGCGTTGGGTCAACAGGATGTAGCAGCCCCAACAGACGGCGGCACCCAGCGCGTACAGCACGCCGACGAGGTCGATTGCACCTGCCCACGGATGGGTCAATAGCACCACCCCGATCGCGGCAAGGCCCGGCCACGCGAAGCGGTTCCTGCCCTTGCCGCCGATGACGGCGACACTCAGCGGTCCCAGGAACTCCAAGGCGCTGGCCGTACCCAGGGGGATTCTGGCGATGGCGGCCATGAAGAGCAGCGTGACGGCCGCCGTGACGACCCCGAGGACGACGCAGGTCCAGAAGGTGGACTTCGTGAAGGCGCTCGGTCGCGGCCGGACGATCAGCAGCAGCAAGACGCCCGCCCAAGCCAGCCTCAACCATGCGGCTCCCTCTACACCGATCTGGCCGATGAGACCGAGGGACAGGGCAAGTCCCAGCTGCACGCACAGCATCGACCCGGTCGCCATCAGCGTTCCCGTGCGGGCTTGGTTGTTCGCCACCATTGCATTGAATGGCACGCGAACCGTTCGCGTCCACGTGTTATTCGTGGACATACCGTTCAGTGATTGCGAACGGTCATTCGGTCACGCCGTTGGTGTCCTCGACGGAAACGGGTCATCGGCGAAGTCGATTTGCGCGCCAGGGTTGCTGATGGCGGTGACCATCCCCGAGCCGAACGGACCTGCACTGTCGAACAACGTCGCCGTACCGGTGGCGACACCATCCGCCGTCCAATGCGAGTCTGCCTGCACGCCGATCCACTCGTCGATCGGCAACCGCGCCAGCGCCACGGTGAGGTCACCGTTGATGTAACCCACCCCGGCTGAGCCGAGATTGGTGACCAGGCTGGTGCCCTCGGCGGCCATCGCCGCGTTCACGAAGGGTGTGTTCTCGCTCCCCGAGACGACGTCGACCGTGCGGTTGAGGAACCGCTTTCGCGAGGCGTTCTGGTGGTCGGCGATCGCATGTGACCACTGACCGTCGTCGCTGCCGATGTAGGTGAAACGAGCGTGGTCGATGTCGCTCGGCGGTGTGAAGTCGATGCTGGTCGACCACTCCTCGCCGCGCGGCGCCTCCGAGCGTCGGTACTGCACCAGGGTGGCCCTGACCACCGGAACGCCGTTCTGGGTGAGTTCGCACTCGGAGTTGCGCACCCGTCGGCCGTCTCGGACGAGTCGCGTCATGCAGGTGGTCTCGACCCCGCGGGCCGCCTTGAACAGGTCGACCGTCAAGCGCGCGGGCATGAACTCCTCGAGGCCGAATTGCAATTCCAGCGTGCGGGCGGCGAGGCCGACGAGGGCGGGCCCGTTCAGATGATCGTCGCCCCAATGGCTTTGCGCGTTGTGGGTGGGAAGGAACGTGTTCTCGTCGGTCTGCGTGAAGTGCGCCGGGCGTGCGGTCATTCCCGCATCGTCGCATACCTCCGATTGGCCGCCCTTGGGTGGCGTCAGCGACCGCCGCAACGCTCACACGTCGATGCCGAACTCCTTGATCTTGCGATAGATGGTGGCGCGGGAGATGCCGAGAGCGGCGGCCGCATCCAGCTTGCTGCCGTTGGTGGCTTCGAGGCTGCGCACGATGGCGTCACGTTCGAGCGCCTCGATCTGGGTGAGCGTGTGCCTGCTGAGCGTGCGACACCTCGGTGGCAGTTGGTGGACGTCGACCACGCCGGTGCGTTGGCGTCCAACGACTTCCCGCAGTACGTCCTTGAGTTCGTCCACGTTGCCCGGCCAGCTGTACTTGCAGAGCTGCCGCGTCGCGGCGTCCGACAACCTGAGGTCGGAGCCTCGGCTCAGCTGACGCAGGAGCAGCGGCACCAGCTGGTGAACGTCCTCGATGCGGTGGCGCAGCGCAGGTACCGGAACGGTCTGGCCGACGAACGTCAGAACCGGTGTGCGCGCCAGGGGATCGTGTTCGGCGGCGCCGGTGGTCAGACCGATCCACCCATCGTCTTCTCGTCCTTGGCACAGCTCGGCCACCGCCGCCTGCACGGACTCGTCGAGAAGGTCGACGTCGCGAATGATGATGCTGAAACCGTCCTCGTCGAGTTCGGCGGCGAACGCCTCCAACGCATGGGAACCGTTCTGAAAGTCCGCGGGGGTGAGTACCCGGGTTGGGCGCTTGATGTGCAGTGCGGCAGCAGCTTTCAGCACCGCGTACCTGCCGGAACCAGGTTCCCCCGAGACGGCGACCCACTGCCGCTCGCCCACGTACCGCGAGATCACCGAGCAGCTCCTGCGCCACGACGAACTGTTTCCCGCGATACCAGGCAGCTGATCCACGGCCGCCCTGACGGGACTGGCGTGTGACACCTTCGCATCGAGGAGGTGGACGTGGCACACCGCCATCTGAGTGGGCTGCTGGTCGGCGAAGTCGTCGGTGAACGAGATTCGCGCGCTCTGACCGCTCGGGAGCGGCGCGAGCAGGTGTCCACCGGCGCGTCCCTGCTGGCCGACGTCGGCGGCGTGTTCGAGCAGGGCGGCCTGATCCTGGACGTCGAGTGCCCACCGCAGTCGCCGGTTCATCAGCACGACGTCGTCGCCCATGGCCAACACCTTGGACTGCGGAGAGCGACGGCACGCCCGCAGATACGCGTTGAGCAGTGCGGTCTCCTTCGCGCTGGCGCGCGCGAGCAGTCGCCCCTCGATCTGATCGGACGCCGACTTGGCCAGGGTGGCCAACAGCGGTCCGCCGTCGTCGACCCAGCCGGTCAGGTCCAGCGCACCGACGAGCGCACCGGATACCGGATGGATGATCGGTACTCCCGCACAAGCAAGTTCGCCGAGGCACTCGGCGTAGTGCTCGGCGCCCCGCACCAAGGTCGGCTGCCGGGTCTCCAGTGCGGTTCCGATTCCGTTGGTCCCTGCGAACTCCTCGCTGTAGCTGTATCCGGGCGCGAGGTTCACCCGATCGAGGACACGGCTGAGCCCACCGTCGGCGGCGATCCGCCGGAGGACGACACCGTCGGCCGAGGTGAGAACGACGCTGATGGGCTCGTCGACCAGCCCCTCTGCCAGCTGCCGCAGCACCGGATCGGCGGCGTCGACGAGAGGACTGTCCAGATTCGGCTCGCGAACGAAGGGTAGGTCGAGACGGTCGGCGGGCACGTTGAGCGCACGGGACCGACGCCACGACACGGAGATGCTTTCGCGCACGGCCTGGTCCAGGTCGTGATCACTGAGGAATCGCTCGCGGGCACGCCTGACGTGCCTCGTGCCGAGGGGCTGCTCGATCATTGAAGGGCCCACGTTACGCCGAACGATTGTGACCCCGGTCTCAATTTGAGACGAGCTAATCGGACACATCCGCAGTAGATATCAGTAGATATTGGAAGGGCGCACCATCCCTTCGGCGAGATCGCCGAATCCTGGTGCCATGATGGCGCCGGGCTGACCGAAGATCTCCTCCACCACAGCGGTTTCCGTGGTGATGAGCAGGGCGGCGATCGACGCGGCGCTCTCCAGCGCCGCGCGCGTCACCTTGAACGGGTCGATGATCCCTTCGTCGAACATGTCTCCGTATTCACCGGTGAGTGCATTGAATCCGTGGCCAAGCGGCAGTTCGGCGACGATGTCGACGACGTCGTCACCCTCGAAACCGGCGTTGATCGCGATCCAGCGCAGTGGCTCCGCCAGCGCACGCCGCACGACCTCGCGACCGATCGCCTCGTCACCCACCAACTCGAGGGTGTCCAGTGCCCGGTGCGCCTGAGCCAACGCGGTCCCGCCGCCCGCGACGATGCCGGCTTCGAGCGCGGCGCGCGTCGCCGCGAGCGCATCCTCGACCCGAAGCATGCGCTCCTTGAGTTCCACGCTGGTGGCTCCGCCGACGCGGATGACCGCGACGCGGCCGGTCAGTCGGGCGATGCGGAGATCGAGCATGTCCCTGTCGGCATCGAGTTTGGCGCGGTCCCGCTGGGCCCGCAGTTGGGCAACCCGCGAATCGATCAGGGGCTGTTCTCCGTGCGGACCGACGATGGTCGTGTCGTTCTCGGTCGCGGTCAGCCGACTGCACGATCCGAGATGCTCCTTCGTGATCTCGGACAGTTCGATGCCGGTGTCCTTGGCGATGACGTGTCCACCCAGTGCCACCGCGAGATCCTCGAGCTCGGCAACGCGCCGATGCCCGAAGCCGGGAGCGCGAACGACGACCGACTGCATCGTCCTGTGCATGTTGCCACCGACGAGCAGTTGCAGCGCAGGCCCGTCGACGTCCTCGGCGATCACGACGAGGGGACGATC
>NZ_JBOGDD010000268.1:0-11450 GCF_050701675.1 Mycobacterium sp.
ATCGGCCAGCTCGACTTCGGGTCCGAGTGGAGAGCCCCAGCAGGGCGGCACCCTGGTGTTCTCGGACGTGCAGTTCGTCACCGACGCGTTGAGCACCAACTACACCACCGCCAACCTGCTGTTCCAGGTGGTCGACCGGCTGGTCTACATCGATCCCAAGACGGGCGAGGTCCAGGGCTGGCTGGCTCAGGAGTTCTCGCGGAACGACGACGCGACGCAGTACACGTTCAAGATCCGCGACGGCGTGACGTTCAGTGACGGGACACCGCTGAACGCCGACGTCGTGAAGGCGAACTTCGACCAGCTCGGCAAGGGTGATCCCAGCAAGAAGATCCCGGCCTTCAGCGACTTCGTCGGCTACGACCGCAGTGAAGTCAACGGCAACACCGTCACGGTCTTCCTCGACCGCCCCAACACGAACTTCTACAACGTGGCGGCCAACGGCCGCGCGGGCATCCGCGGACTCTCGACCCTGGCCCGTGACTACGACGGGCAATCGAAGATCGAGAACGTCGTCGGTTCGGGTGCGTTCGTCTACGAATCACAGGTTCCCGATCAGGAGGTCGTGCTCAAGAAGCGGCCGGACTATGCGTGGCCTCCGGCGTCCTCGCCAAATAAGGGCGCAGCCTACCTGGACAAGCTCGTCGTCCGAGTGATCGGCGAGCCCGGCCTCCGCGCGGGTGCCGTCCAGTCCAAGCAGGTCGATCTCGCGCGCGGCATCCAGCCGACCGATGAGGCCGCCCTCTCGGGGGGCGGCTTCCAGGTCATTCCGGTCGCCGCGCCCGCGCTGACCGTGAACCTCGTCGCGTTCCGGGTCAACAACGAGCTCGTCGACGACGTACGAGTGCGCCGTGCGCTGCAACTCGGCATCGACCGGCAGGCCGTGGTCGATACGGTCCTCTCTGACAGCTACCACGCCAGCGACTCCGTTCTCGGACACGATGATCCGCTGTTCGCCGACGAGAGCGCCGACATCGGGTACGACCCGAAGAAGGCAGCCAGCCTGCTCGACGAGGCCGGGTGGAAGGTCGGGTCCGACGGCATTCGCGAGAAGGACGGCAAGAAGCTCAACGTGACGTTGGCGGCGTCGAACCAAAGTGTCGTGTTCCGCCCCGCATTCGAGTTCATCGAGGCGGGCTGGCGTGACCTCGGTGTCGCACTCGTCAACAGGGCCGGCGACACCACGCTGTTCAATCAAGCCAATACGGATCCGTCAACGCCCCTGCTCGGCACCCGCACCGGATACAACATCGGTCTTGGGCTGCTGTTCGGACGGGACAACGGCAACCTGACGTTCGCCAAGAACGACGACCTGGTCGCCTTGGCGAACGAGGAACTGAAGGCCACGGACCCAGCAAAACTCAAGGATGTCGTCGCCCGCGAGCAGAAGAAGATCATCGACGATCAGTTAGCCCTCGTCCTGTGGGACGAGGTCCAGGTCCATGCGGCCGCTCCGAACGTCCACGTGGATTTCACCAACTACACCGAACCGCTATTCCAAAGTGCGTGGAAGCGCTAGCCGTCCATGTTGAGATACGTCCTTGCCAGGGTCGGTCAGTCGGTGATCGTTCTGCTGCTCGCGTTCACCGTCATCTTCTGGGGTGTCAGCATTCTGCCAACCGATCCGGTGTCGATCTTCGTGGCCAAGGGCGACAGCTCCTTCAACCCGGACATCGTCGCGCAGGTCAAGGAGTTCTACGGCTACGACAAACCCGTCTGGGTTCAGTACTTCGCACAGCTGAATCAGGTGTTGCACGGCCAATTCGGATTCTCCCTGTCCAGCGGGCAGGCGGTGACCGACCGGATCGGCAGTGTGATCGGCGAGACCCTCAAGCTGGCCTCGACGGCGACGGTGCTGGCCCTCGCCTTCGCCCTGACCATCGTCCTGCTGGCGACGACCGGCAGGGTCGAATGGCTCCGCACGTTCATCCGGAGCATCCCATCGCTGTTCAGCGCCATCCCGACGTTCTGGCTCGGTTTGGTGGTGCTGCAGATCTTCTCGGTGCAGCTGGGCCTGTTCTCACTCTTTCCGGACGGGTCCTTGGCATCGCTGCTCATTCCGGCACTCGTGCTCGCCGTGCCCATCTCGGCCCCCATCGCACAGGTGCTCCTGAAGAACGCCGAGGCGACGCTTGCCCTGCCCCACGTCAACACCGCCAGGGCAAAGGGTGGAACCCCGGGGTGGGTCATCCGCAAGCACGTTCTGAAGAATGCGGCCGGTCCGGCGTTGACCGTGACGGCGACGACCGTCGGGGCCCTCCTCGGCGGCTCGGTGATCACCGAGACCGTGTTCTCCCGTTCGGGGCTGGGAACCGTCCTGTTGCAGGCGGTTTCCAATCAGGACATCTCGCTCATCCAGGGGCTGGTGCTCTTGACGACGGTCGTCATCGTCGGCGCAAATCTCCTGGTGGACCTGGTGTACCCGATCCTCGATCCACGCGTCACCAAGATGCAGCGGCGGGGTTTCAACACGCGACTGGGTAGGTTCACTTGACCGGCGATCTCGACACCCGACCGCAGGACCCGACGGCCCGGGCGCGCAAGGCCGTTCGCTCGGCCTTCCTCGCCACGCCGTGGTCGGTGCGGCTGTCCGCGGCCCTGCTGATCCTGGTCGTCGGGTGGGCTCTGGTCCCTGGCCTGTTCACCGACCAAGATCCGTTGACGGGCAACCACCTCGACAAGTTCCAGCCGCCGAGCGTCGCCCACTGGTTCGGCACGGATCACCTCGGCCGCGACGTGCTCGCCAGGGTGATCTTCGGAACCTCGCACACCATCCTGACCGCGGGACTCGCCGTGTCCGTCGGTCTGGTCGTCGGCAGCATCCTCGGGATTCTGGCCGGCGTGTCGGGCCCGGTCGTGGACGCCGTCGGGATGCGGATCAGCGACGTGCTGTTGTCCCTGCCCGCCTTCCTGGTGTCCATCTGGATCGTCACGGCCTACGGCCCTGGCCCCCTTTCGGTGGGCCTCGGTGTCGGGATCGGTTCGATTGCGATCTTCGCGCGGGTGTTCCGCACCGAGGTGTTGCGCGTCCGCGCACTGGATTACGTCGAAGCCGCGTTCCTTTCGGGTGAGACGCGATGGTCGGTGATCCGCCGCCACATCGTGCCGAATGCGGTGGGCGCCATCGTCGCGTTGGCCGTCATCGACCTCAGCGCGGCGATCCTGGCGATCTCGGCGCTGGGCTACCTCGGCTACAGCGCGCCACCGCCTACCCCGGAGTGGGGTCTGCTGGTGGCGGAGGGCCGGAGCTATCTGGCGACCGCCTGGTGGCTCACCTCGCTGCCCGGCGCGGTGATCCTGCTCGTCATCGTTGCGCTCGGCGTGGTGAGCCGGCGAGTGCTGAAGTCCAACCACATCTGACCTGGAGAACGCGACATGGCAGAACGCCTGCTCGAACTGACCGACCTGGTGGTGACCTACCCCGGCGGCTCCCCCGGCGCCAGGCCCAAGGTCGCGCTGGATCACGTCAACCTGAGCGTGTCCGCGGGTGAATTCGTCGCCGTGGTCGGTGAATCCGGTTCTGGCAAGACCACACTGGCGAACTCGGTGGTCGGATTGCTTCCGCCGTCGGCGGCGTTGACCGCCACGTCGCTGACCCTGGGTGGGCGCAGCACGTTGGGTCTGAGTGAGCGCGAGTGGAGTCGGATCAGGGGCAGCACCGTCGGTTTGGTGCCGCAGGATCCAGGTGCGTCGCTGAATCCCGTGCGCACGGTCGGATCCCAGCTTGCGGAGATCTTCGAGTTGAAGAAGGAGAAGCTGAGCAGGCAGGAGGTCAGGCAGCGGTGTGTCGAGCTGCTGGCTCAGGTCGAGATCGACCACCCGGAGCGACGGCTGAAGCAATACCCCGGCGAGCTGTCGGGCGGGATGCGACAACGCGTGCTCATCGCGATCGCCTTCGGTCTCAATCCGGCGCTGCTGGTGGCCGACGAACCGACGTCCGCGCTCGACGTGACGGTTCAAAGCCATGTGCTGCGTGTCTTCGATCGGCTGGTGGCCGAGCACGGGACGACGGTTCTGTTCGTCACTCACGACATCGGCGTGGCCACCGACCACGCGTCGCGCGTGGTGGTGATGCGCAACGGCGCCGTCGTCGAAGACGCACCGGTCGAGGAGATCGTCAGCTCGCCGCGATCCGAGTACGCCGCCCGACTGGTCCGCCGAATCGGCGCCATCGCACGGCCGGAACCGGTCCGCACTCCGCAGGACGGTGATGCCGACGGTGCCGACGGTGGCGACGACGTCATCCAAGTCTCGAACGTCACCAAGGAGTTTCGTGTCTCGGGCCGAACCAAGCACGTCGCTGTCGAGGACGTGAGTTTCACCGTCCGCCGCGGTGAGACGTTGGCACTGGTTGGCGAATCCGGGTCGGGCAAGTCGACCACGGCCAAGATGATCATCGGCCTGACGAAGCCCACCCGTGGGACGGTCAAGGCACTTGGACGCGACGTCACCAGCCTGGCTCAGCGGGCCCGACGCGCGCATTGGCGGGAAATCCAGTTCGTCTACCAGAATCCGGATTCCGCACTCGACCCGCGCTGGACCGTGCAGCAGATCCTCGAAACTCCGCTGCAGTCCTACGGTGTGCGCGACCGTCGCGAACGCGAACTGCGGATATCGACGGCACTGGACAACGTCAGCCTGACCCGGGAGAAACTGGACCGCCGCGCTTCCGAACTCTCGGGAGGCGAACGCCAGCGGGTCGCCATCGCCAGGGCGCTCGTCGTCCGACCCGAGGTGGTCCTGCTCGACGAACCTCTCTCGGCGCTGGACGTCGTGACACAGGACCAAATCATCGCGCTCCTACTCGACCTGCAGCAGCAACTCGGCCTCACCTACCTCTTCATCTCCCATGACCTGTCGGTCGTCCGCCGGATGGCTCACCGCGTCGTCATCCTGAAGTCGGGACGGGTGATCGAAAGCGGTGACACGGCAACCGTGTTCGACACCCCACGGCAGCCGGAGACCAAGGCGCTGCTCGATGCCGTCCCCGGTCGACGGCTGGCGCGGCTGGCCCTGGCGGCGCAATGACGTCGGACACGTCCGGTCCCGGTGCCATCGATGGGAGGGCGCCGTCGGTGTTCTTCGTCTCCTCGGAGTTCCACTTCACCGATCGATTCCCGCGGTGGAAGCAGGGCGACGGCACCGCGTCCAACGAGGATCACCGCGCCAAGGCGCACTTCGCCAGGGATCTCGAGCAGCTCGGCTTCGACGCGGTCTTCATCGCCGACTTCGCCGGGCTGAACCGGACGCAGATCAGGTACTCCGGCCCTCGCGCGTTCGAACCGATCACCCTGGCGGCCTTCCTCGCAGCGCATACCGAACGCATCGGACTGGTCATCACGCTGTCGACCCAGTTCTGCGAGCCGTACACCGTGGCGCGCGAGTTGACCTCGCTGGACCGTCTTTCGGGCGGCCGCGCCGGCTGGAACGTCGTGACGTCGTTCAACGGTGAGTCGAACTACGGCTATGCCGAAATCCCCTCACCCTCGGACCGTTACCGCCGGGCCCGCGAATTCCTGGCCGTCACCAAGGCGCTGTGGTCGTCGTGGGACCGGGACGCGATCATCGCCGACAGACAGGCCGAGGTCTACGCCGACACCGACCGGATCAACGACGTGCAGTGGGCCGGCGAGCACTTCCGCGTCAAGCAGGCCCTCGACCTGCCGCCGAGCCCGCAGACCTTTCCGCTCATTGCGCAGGCGGGGGCATCGGACATCGGCATCGAGTTCGCCGCCGAGTCCGCCGAGGTCGTCTTCGTCGCCAGCCCCGACATCGAGGCAGGCCGGACCTACTACCGAACGCTGAAGACCGCCGTGGTGGCGCACGGACGGCGCGCCGACGATCTGAAGGTCTTGCCCGGAGTTCGGATCTACCTCGGCGACGACGACGAGCAAGCCTGGGCTGCTTATCAATCGGAACTCACCGAGCTCGACCTGGAGCGTGCGCGCGAGGCGATCACGTATGAAGTACCCGGTCTGGATCTGTCGGACCTCCGATTGGACGACGCCATCCCCCTCGACCGTTTTCCGGATCGGGAGGAACTCGAGAAGCACGGGCGCCGGGTCAGCCGTGCGTTGATCTATCGGAGCTGGATCGAAACCGGCGCCTATGCGCGGCTTCGCAACTTCCTGGTGCGGTATGCCACCTCGTTCGGGCACTTCCAGATCGTCGGCACTGCCCACGCCGCCGCCGAGATCATCGAGCGGTGGATCGACGAGGGCGCGTGTGACGGTTTCATCTTGCTCGGCGGGTCCAGCTTCAGCCGCATCGCCGACGATCTGATTCCGTTGCTTCGAGAGCGAGGCATCTTCCGCGACGAGAGCGCCATCCCAGGCGAGCTGTTGCGGGACCGCCTTGGCACCAACACGCCAGGCCTGCCGAACCCCGCGGTACCCGCCGACACGGGAGTGGCGCGGTGAGCGAACCGGGCACCTGCACGTCAACCAGACCGTCATTGCGACAGTAGGAGAGAGACATGACCCGTCCGCGGTTGATCCTCAACGCGTTCACCATGAACACCGCCACCCACGTGTCCTATGGGTCGTGGCGCAACCCCGAAACACGCAGCGTGGAGTTCGATCAGCTCGACGTGTGGGTGGACCTGGTCAAGCTGCTCGAGCGCGGGAAGTTCGATTCCGTGTTCTTCGCCGACGTCGTCGGCGTGTACGACGACTACCGCGGCGGATGGGAGACCTATCTCCGCGAGGGGCTTCAGATCCCCAATCACGACCCCTCGGCGATCGTGTCCGCGCTGGCATTGTCCACCGAACATCTCGGCCTGGTCATCACGAGCTCGGTGCTGCAGGATCATCCGTTCTCGTTCGCGCGCAAGATATCCACGCTCGATCATGCGTCGAAGGGTCGCATCGGCTGGAACGTCGTGACCAGTGCGCTGAAGAACTCGGCACGCAACTTCGGACTGCCGGAACGCGAGGAGCACGACGCCCGCTACGAGTGGGCCGAGGAGTACACCGAGGTCGTCTACAAGTTGTGGGAGGGTTCCTGGGACGACGGCGCCCTGATCCGCGATCGCGAACGCGGGATTCACGCCGACCCGGACCGGGTGCACAAGATCAACCACGTCGGCAGGCGCTACTCGGTCGAGGGACCTCACCTGAGCTTCCCGTCGCCGCAGCGCACACCGGTGATCTTCCAGGCCGGAACCTCTACGGCAGGAAGAACATTCGCGGCACGCCATGCCGAGGGCGTGTTCATCAACTCCGCCTCCCCGAAGGGCGCTCGCATCGTCATCGACGACACCCGCGACCGTGCGGTGGCGGCGGGTCGCCGACGTGACGACGTCAAGTTCTTCCAGGGGATGTCCTTCGTCGTCGGGTCCACCGAGGCCGAGGCCAAGGCCAGGGCCGCCGAACTCGACGAGTTCCTGAGCGTCGACGGCTTGATCGCGCACCGCAGCGGTGGCATCGGCATCGACTTCGGCGGTCTGGATCACAACACCCCGATCGGCGATTTGGCTGCCGACGTCCAGGGCACGCGCAGCACGATCGAATCGCTCATCGCCGCAGCGCCACCGGGTACCAATCCCACCATCGCCGACTTGATCCGCCAGCAGCAGGAGTCCACCCGCGTCGTTGGCACCCCGGAGCAGATCGCCGACGCCTTGGAGGTGTGGCAGGACGCGGGCATCGACGGACTGAACATCCGCTACATCACCACGCCGGGAAGCTTCGAGGACTTCATCGAGCACGTCGTCCCCGAGCTTCAGGCCAGAGGGTTGGCGCAATCCGAGTACGCACCAGGGACGCTGCGGGACAAGTTGTTCCGAGCCGGGTCCGCGCTGCCCGATCGACATCCCGCCAGGCACTGGCGCGGCAAGTTCAGCCCATCGGCCGTCTCCGCGGGTACCGCAGGGTCCTGAGGTAGACGCGGCGAGACGAACCGCGCGGCTATGCCACCGAATGCCGTACCGATGATCGTTGACCGTACGTCGAGTACTCGAACCGCGCCTGCGGCACCCTCGAGAGCAGATCGTCGGCGGGCTCACCTGACACCTCGGCGATGAAGTCACGCGCAGCGCGGCGTGAGCCGGTCCGCAACAACGGTTTCGGATCCGACAGCAAGCCGAATAGCGCCGCGCCGAACTCCGGGCTGACGGACGCGGCCGGGAAGAACAACTGCCCGTACGGAGCGAACTCGGGATCACCGAGGAACAGTCGCGTCACGAGCACCGCCGCCGCACCGCGCGTCGACCAGAAGTGCTCGAACCGATCGTGCAGCCACTCCTCGTCGAAGCGGCCGGTGTGGTCCCTGGCGGCCGCCACCAGTTGAGCGGCCTGAATGAGACCACCCTGGGCGCCCTGTGCCCCGATCGGGTCGAAGGAGATCGCGGTGTCACCGAGGGCCAGCACCGGGTGGCCGTTCGCGGTGATGCCCACGGCGTGACGAACCGTCGGGGTCACCGCACCGCGCAGCCAGGAGTGCCGATCGCCTCGGATGACGCTGGTGGCCGAGACCTCTGGCAGATCCCAGTCGACGTAGTCGCGGTGCACGTCGGTGACGATGCGGTGCGCCGAGGTGGCGCCGTCGGCGGCGGCGAATCGCTGCTCCCAGTCACTGCCCGGTTTGGCGAAGCCCAGGAACGACCAGACCGGGCCGGCATCCTTGTGCAGATACGGTCCCCACCAGAGCTCACCCTGTTCGGAGCTGATCGCAAACGTGTTGTGCTCGCCGCCTGCCGAGCCTCGGTGGGCGAAGACGTCGGGACCGTGGCCCAGACCGGCGACGGTGAGCATCAGAAGGGTCCGCTGCGGCTTGTCGTAGACGGTGCGGGACTCGTCGACCGCGAACAGTTTGGACAGGCCACCCCGTCCGGTCGCCACCAGCGTGAGGTCATGCGCGGCCGCAACGTCGTCGAGAGAATCACCGGAGATTGCCGAGATGACGAAGCGGCCTCCCCTGGTGATGAATTCGTTGAGCCGCTCGTCGACCTTCAGACGCGTGTCCACCCCGACGGCCCGGATCCCGCCGTAGCTGACGTCGAAGTCGAGGCCGTCCTTGCGCTCGGCGCCAGAACCGCTGAAGATCTGGGTGCTCTGGCCCGTCACGCGCGGGGCGCGGCTCGCGTAGTCGTCGAGGCCCAGCTCTCGCTCCGCCGCCTGAGCGACTGCGAAGGTCACCGCGGTGCCCGTCGCGGGGGCGCCGTCGCGCAGGCTGTGCTGATCCCGGTCGCTGAAGAGCGTCACCTCGAAGCCGGCGTTGAGGAATCCAACTGCGGCGGAGACTCCGGTTTGGCCTGCTCCGATGATCGCCACTGATCGCCTGTGAGAACCCATGGTCAATGTTCGATCAGATCGACACAGGCGGGCACCCTTTGGTGTGCGCTGATTCTAATTCCAGCGGAAACAATCGTGGCGATCAGATCTGGGCGGGGCTCAGCGACGGGCCCACTCGTCGGCAAGCAGCTCGTAGGACCGCACCCGGTCGACGTGATCGTGAGTGATCGTCGTGATGATCAGCTCGTCCGCCTCAGTGGCGTCACGCAGCCGCTCCAGCTGATCGGCGACCTGGCTCGCGGAGCCGACGAACTGGGTGTCGATGCGATCCGCGACGAGGGCGCGGTCCTCGTCGGTCCAGGTGTGGGTGCGCGCTTCGTCGGGTGTTGGGAAGGGGATCGCCCCTTCGGCAGTACGAATGCTGCGTACCCAGAGCCCGTAGCCCGTGGCGAGTTCCCGTGCGGTGGCTTCGTCCTCGGCGACGACGACGTCGGCCGACACCGCGACGTGGGGTCGGGCGAGATCGGCCGACGGTGCAAACGCGGCCCGGTAACCACGGGTGGCCTCGAGAATGCGGGCCGGGGCGACGTGATAGTTGGCGGCGAACCGTAACCCGTTGTGCCCCGCGACCAGTGCACTCTCACCGCCGCTGCTGCCGAGGATCCAGACTTGAAGGTCGGCTCCGCGGCCCGGTACGACGTGAGCCCGCTCGCCGTTGGCGGAACGATAGACGTCGGCGATGAGGGCGAGGATGTCGCCGACCTGCTCGGTGTAGTCCTGCGCCTTCGCGTCGGGCAACTGCAACAGCGCCTTCTGCATGGCGATGCGTGGCGACTTCAGCAAGGGCGTCGGATCGAACGGCGCGGGGATCGGCAGGCCGTTGGGCGCGCGCCCGTTCACCACCGCCTGCGGCACGCGTGCGGCTTCGGCAGTCGGGCTCGGCGCGGCGGGCCTGCCGCCGGAACGACCAAGACCGAGGTCGAATCGACCGGGGTGCAGCGCATCCAGCAGACCGAACTCCTCCACGCTGGACAGGGCCGTGCGGTGCCCCATCTGCAGGGCCCCCGAGCCGAGCCGGATCGTCGAGGTCTCGGCGGCGGTCAGCGCCAGCAGCACGGCGGGTGAGGTGCCTGCGACACCGGGATTGAGGTGATGCTCGGCGAACCAGTAGCGGGTATAGCCGAATTGCTCGGCGTGCCGTGCGAGATCGATGCTGTTGCGCAGTGCCTCGGTCGGCGTTGATCCCGACGAGACCGGCACCAGGTCGAGTACTGCCAGCGGAGTGGCGCTCATGACCTGCTCGAAGGTACCGGCGCCAGACGGGGCGCCGCGCGCCAACCACACGGCCACCCGCCTGGGCTACCGCGCCATCGGCCACTTCGCGCACGTGGAGATTTGAATCTTGCTGAGCCGAAGACGTCGTCAGCCTTGCTCGCGAAAGTGTGTGGCGATGTCGTCACTGGTGGTCAGCCAGACGTCCGATTGCGCGGCCAGGTAGCCGAGAACCTGGTCGAGGTACTTGTGCCGGAACGGTTGTCCGATGACGAACGGGTGCAATGCCAGCGCCATGACTCGCCCGCTGGTGGCGGAGTCGGCGTGCAGCTGTTCGTACTGGTCCTTGACGATCTGGACGAACTCCGGACCGGTTGTGCCCTTCGCGAAGAGCAGTAGGTCGTTGAGCTCCACCGAGTACGGGACGCTGATCATGCCCGGCACGGTCAGCGGGTACGGCTGGTCGTCATTGGTCCAGTCGAGGACGTAGTCAAATCCGAGCTCGGCCAACAGTTCCGGGGTGTGATGCGTTTCGGTCAGACCCGGCCCCATCCACCCGCGTGGCCGGCTGCCGGTCGCACCGGTGATGGCATCGGCGATGTCGGCGAGCAGCAGGCGTTCCTCGTCCACGGCCATCGCGGTGTGCAGGATCGAATTCGTCCGGCCGTGCGCGAGCCAGGTCCAGTTGCGCTGCAGCCCGGCCTCGATGATCTGCGGGTGGTTGTCGATGACCGCCGAGTTCAGCAGCACGCTGGGGCGAATGCCATGTCGGTCGAGGCTTTCGATGGTGCGCCAGATTCCTACCCGCGCGCCGTAGTCGCGCCAGCCGTAGTTGAGGGCGTCGGGAGTCAGCTCGGCCGTACCCGGCCAGATGCTGGTGGAGGGCTGGTCGAGCAGGAAGTGCTCGACGTTGAGCCCCACGTAGACGGCCACTCTGGCCTCGCC
>NZ_JBOGDD010000269.1:0-1629 GCF_050701675.1 Mycobacterium sp.
GATTGAGGCTGAGCGTCAGTGCGCCGACCGCCCGCGCGTCGGCAGGCAAGAGAAAGTTGAGACTCTCCGCAAGGTCGAAGCGCTGCCCCTCGAGGTCGGGCGTACGCGCCGGATCGAGCCTTACGCGGTTCATCGCCGCAAGATAAGAAGCCCCGCCCCTGCCGCGTCGCCAGGTGATCTCGCCGGTCACCAACGTCGGAGCAGCGAATGCAGCAGGATCGAGATAGACCCGCACGACGGTCGGTTTGCCTGCAATCAGCCTGACGCGATTGTCGAGCGCCTGGACAACCTGCACGACTTCCATCCCGCGCACGCGGACGTCGGAGGCCGCAGCAGGCCCTGCTCCCAAAGCCAATCGTGCCGGGGACGGCCTCCTGACTGTCGGTTTGTCGTAGCCCGATGGCGCGGTCGGCTCGAGATCCGGCGCCGCCACCGATCTGTTGCGTCTCCCACGTGTTCCATGTGCGGTCGACTGTCTCTGCTGTCGGCCGCGTAGCCTCGTTGTCAAAGCGGTCCTCCCTTACGAATGCGTGATTTGCACCTGCCAACGCCCATCACATCCTTCTCAGATCCGCCGAGGCGCGCCGTCGCCCAGCGCATCGCTTACCGACAGGGGAGCACCAGCGGCGAGACCGGCCGCGGGACCAGCGGCGTCTCCGACGCAACCGCGCACCGGCTCTGCGGGACTGAGACCGATCCGCGTGGCGAGTGCCCTGATGGTCATCTGAATCCGATCGGCAATCTGGCCGCCAAACTGGATCTGCCGCCCATCGATGTGCACATCACCGAGCACGTAGCCACGGTCGCTCGGTACCTCGATCACGGCCCTGACCGGGCGGTCGGATACGCCACGCGTGTACCTCCAGAATGGGGCGGGATCACTGCCGTCCGGCGTTTCCCACTCCTGTGTGTCGAGACCTGCGAAGTAGATTCCCACCGGATTGGCGACGGTGATGTCCGCCCGGTTGCGGGCATGGAAGTTCACCCGCGCGCCGATGAACGGATCGCTATGCCGTTGAGGGGCACCGTATCGGCCGCATTGGATCAGCTCGAGAGCATCGGTCATCGGCGTTCCATTCGCGCGCAGCCGCCTGATTGTTGCCGCGCCAGCAATCTCGATCTCGGCACGCAGCGTGTTGTTTCTCTGCACGAGGTGCATCGCCCCGTTGACAGTCGAGTTGTTGAATCGATTCCGCGGAAGGTAGGCGCCCGAGGGGGTGAAGAGGTCGCTCTGCGTAGCGGATTCATCGATGTGCTTCTTGTAGAGTGCGAGCGTGCGCGCCGGATCAGTCGCGGCGAGAAAGCGCCAATACTCCGGGCCCTCGCAGGTAAAGGTGACTCGCGTGATCTTGTTGGTGCCCGATTGTCGGGTAACGCTCCATTCGCAATATTCGTCCTGGACGTCGCGGGCGGCATCGGCGTTCAGCCAGCGTTCCATGTCCGACCCGCTGGTGATCTGAACAAGGCGAGGAAACGCCGTCCACTTCACGTCCTCGATCGCAATGTCGGGTCCCGGCACGACCGTGGCTGCATTGAAGAACTGCGACCTTGGCGAGTCGAAAGGATCCCCCACATTGCCTTGGCAGGCGGCATCCATGGCATCCGAGATAAACTGATGCCAAGCGTCGC
>NZ_JBOGDD010000270.1:0-4402 GCF_050701675.1 Mycobacterium sp.
GAGGAGGAACTCGACGTGCTCGCCCACCAGGAAGCGCTGACCGGGATGGGCTTTTGGCATGCGTTCAAGCAGCCCTACGGTAAGCGGACGCTCTTCGTCTCGCTGTTCTGGACCTTCCAGATCATTCCGTTGTTCGGTTTGTACACCTTCGGCCCCACAATCCTGTCCGCATTCGGCATGTCCGAGGGCTCTGTGCTTGGGTCGCTGCTCATCAGTCTGGTATTCCTGATCGGCGTCCTGCCCGCAATCAAGTTGATCGACCGAATCGGACGTCGGCCATTGATCATCGGATCGTTTGCGCTCATGGTCATTCCGCTCACTGTCCTGGGAGTGTTCCCGCACGCTTCCGCGGTGATTGTCATCGTGTGCTTTTGCGCCTATGCGCTATTTTCAGGAGGTCCCAGCATCCTGGAGTGGGCCTACCCAACCGAACTGTTCCCCACCGAGATTCGCGGTACCGCGGTGGGTCTGGCCACATCCGTCAGTCGAATCGGCGCGGCAGTCGGCACCTATCTGCTTCCGATGTGTTTACACCGCTTCGGGGTAGGGCCGACGATGCTCATCGGCGCCGGCATAACCATCGCCGGGTTGATCGTCTGCATCGCTTGGGCACCCGAAACCAAGGGCAAGTCACTGCAGGAAGCCGCCGGCGCGAGACGACTCGAATCGCCGCGTATCAACGTAACGGACGGGGGTCGGTCGCAGCGGTGACTGCTTCATGATTGGTGAGGGCAGTGGTCGTCGACAGGCCATTGCTCAACCCGAAAGGCGTGGCATTCAGCACTATTGATGTTGGACGCCCCGCGTGACGCGCCATTGCGGTTGAATTCTTCCGTTGCAGAGAACCTTTGGCCGCGCAGGTGCGCCTCGTGACGCGCCCACATGGCAGCACTGGACTCCGAGTGCTGAGCGGTCTGTCCGGGAGGATCTAGCCGATTGTCTACGTGGACCGTGGACCGTGGCCCGTCTCGTATACCGTCCCGGTATGAGTCGAGTGTCAGTGATCACGGGCGGCGCGGGTGGCATGTGTCTGGCCACGGCGGCGATCATCGGGCGAGAACATGCGGTCGTGCTGTGCGACGTCAGGCCGGACCGGCTCGATACTGCTGCGGCCACGCTGAAGGACCTCGGAATGACCCCAACGGTCGTCAACTGTGACGTCACCGACCGACGGGCGGTAACCAGGCTGTTCGACACCGCGGCCGATCTCGGGACGGTCGCCTCGGTGATCCACACCGCGGGGGTCAGCCCCAGCATGGGTGACGCCGACTACGTCACGAGGACCAATGCGCTCGGCACTCTCAACGTGAACGAGGTGTTCTTCCGCACCGCCGGTGAGGGAGCCGCGATCGTCAACGTGGCGTCGATGGCGGCTCACATGCTGCCGGAGGAATTGATTCCAACCGGGCAGTTCCCGCTGGCACTGCAGGACGATGCCGCGTTCACTAGCGCAATGGCGGCGGCCTGCAACGTCATTCCCGAGGAGGCGCGCTCCGGTTTCGCGTACGCGGTGAGCAAGAGCTTCGTCAGGTGGTACAGCTCATCGCAGGCCGAGAGATTCAACGGTCGGGGGCTCCGGATCGTCTCCGTCTCGCCAGGGTCCGTCGACACCGAGATGGGCAAGCTGGAAGAGCAGGCCGGTGCTGGTGCGATGGTCACCGACTTCGCGGTCCCGCGGTGGGGCAAGGCACAGGAGATGGCCGAGCTGTTTGCGTTCTGCGCGAGTGACAAAGCCGGCTATCTCACTGGCATCGACATCCTCAACGACGGTGGAGTGATCGCCTCGATGAAGGAGCGGGCCAGGGTCGCCGCCGGGAACGGCTGAGCCCCCGTCCGAGCGGTGGAATGTAGTGTTGACTTATATAAGTGTAAGCTTTAGTGTCTAGCGGTGCATGCGTTCGACGTCCTGGGTGACCCGGTGCGTCGTAGAATCCTGGAACTGCTCGCCAGTGGGGAAATGTCGGCGGGCACCATCGGGAGCGCAATCCAGGACGAGTTCGCGATAACCCAGCCCGCGGTGTCGCAGCATCTGAAAGTGCTGCGGGACAACGGTTTCACCTCGGTCCGCCCGGAAGGCCAGCGTCGACTGTACGCCGTCGATGGCGCGGCGCTTCGCGAGGTTGACGAGTGGCTCAACGGGTTTCGCCGCTTCTGGGCACCGCATCTGGATGCGCTGGACACCGAACTCGCGCGAGGAAAGCGACAACGACGGGAGAGGACGACATGACCGAGATCGACGTCGACCACCAGATCAACGGTGTGGCGCGCAACGTCGGGGCCCGAGCGATCGAGGTCGGAGAGGCGCACGTCGTCACGATCAGTCAGTCGTACGATACCGACGCGACCGACCTCTGGGATGCCGTCACCAGCATGGAGCGCATCCCACGGTGGTTGATGCCGGTCACCGGAGACCCGAGGGTAGGCGGCTCCTACCAACTGGAGGGCCACGCCCACGGAACGATACTCACGTGTGATCCACCGCAGAGCTTCACGGCGACTTGGGAATACGGGGACAACGTCAGCTGGATCGACATCAGCGTCACCGACGACGGCCCGGGTCGGGCTCGCTTGGTAATCGAACACACCATCGGCGCCGACGACGAGAACTGGCGCGAGTTCGGGCCAGGGGCAGTCGGGATCGGTTGGGATTCGATGGTGCTCGGATTGGCCATCCATCTGGCAACCGGCGAGTCCATCGATCCATCGTTCGGGCCGCAGTGGACGGCCTCCGAGGAGGGCCGTCGCTTCCTCGAGCTGTCCGGGGAGGCCTGGCACTCGGCGAGCGTCGCCGGCGGCGAGGACCCCTCGGCGGCACGCGCATTGACGGATCGGTGCATCAAGGCATACGTCGGCGAGGAATGAGCCAGGGGCGCTGCCGGGAACGGCTGAGCCCTCGCGGCGCCCAGCGGATCGCTTACGTGATGCTGACGACGGCCCGATTGCCCACGGGCGCCTGCAGGCCCACCGCCAGCGTGCCGGGTACCGCGATCATCGTGCAGACCCGCTGACCTCCCGGCAGCGTGCCTGCCCGTAATTTCACCGCGACGATGTCTGCGGTCTCCTGAACCTCGGTGTGGACGCCGTAACACGCGGGCGTGCCGCTGGTGAAGTGCACGGCTATCGCAGATTCGTCGGGCAATCGGCTCCAGGAATCCATGGCTTGCAGGCGACTGTCGACGATCGCTGGATTGTCGGTGAACGGCGTGGCACCCCCGACTTCGGGACGCTCCGTCAGTTGCGTCACGACTGGGGCCGTCGGCACGTCGGCGGGCTCTGCCGCTGCGGCCGCGTCGCCCACTGTGAGCAGTCCCGCCACGACGGCGATCGTCGCGGTCGAACGACTGACGGATAGCATGCCCACCACCCTAAACCGCGCTGTGGTCGGGAGACCCGGGTTAGCTCTATGAACGCCCTGTCAGGCGTCCAGGGTTGTCTGTTCGGCCTCGACGATGATGTCGTGCAGGGGTTCGCGATTCGCACGTTCCTGCGTCTCGCCTCACACCAGGCCGGGGAGTAATGCGAACGATATGACCGAGAACGCGTGATCGATGCTGAGTCGATGGCCGTCGGGCATCAAAGACCGATCAGCATCTGCGGGTCGAAGGCACCCACAAGGCAACCGCTCGAGGCGGGTTGACGATTCGAGCCGTTAGTTGCTCGTGGGTGGTGGTTGCGGTTGGAAGGGTTGGTACCACCACCAGTCGGCGCGTTCACCGGTCGGTCCCGAGTAGGGGGCGACCGCGGGTGGGGGTTGCGTGGGTGGGCAGGCCAGCGATCCCGCACTCAGTGCTCGGCCGCGACTGTCGGTGACGACGAGGTGATGGGCGGGTCCGGTGATGGTGATGCCGCCCCGGTGGTGCAGCCGGTGATGGTAGGGGCAGACCAGCACCAGGTTGTCCAGTTCGGTGGGCCCGCCGTCCTCCCAGGCCCGGACGTGGTGAGCGTGCAGACCGCGGGTGGCCCCGCAGCCGGGAACCACGCAGCAGCGGTCGCGGTGCTCGAGGGCACGACGCAACCGGCGGCTGATCTGCCGGGTGGCCCGCCCTGACCCGATGACCTGACCGTGACGTTCGAACCACACTTCGCAGTCGGCCTCGCACATCAGGTAGCAGCGGTCGTTCTCGGACAGGAATGGTCCCAGATGTAGAGCGGCGGCCCGGTTCTCGACGTCAAGATGGACCACCACCGTGGTGTGCTGTCCGTGTGGGCGGCGAGCGACCTCGGTGTCCCACCCGGCCTCGACGAGACTCAGGAACCCGTCGACGAGGCCGGGGAACGGCGGCGTCTGCGCCGACGAACCCTCGCCCTCACGCTCGCCTTCGGCACCGTCGGTGTGGTCGCGTTTCCAGTCGGCGACCAATGCGTCGGTGTGCAATTGCAACGCGGCGTCGAAGGTGGCGGC
>NZ_JBOGDD010000271.1:0-10529 GCF_050701675.1 Mycobacterium sp.
GTACTGTGGCGCGACTCCGAACCGGATGGTGCGGAGGACACGGCCGAGCCGTTGGTCGCGCTCGTTCACCGACCCCGGTACGACGACTGGTCGCTGCCGAAGGGCAAGGTTGACCCCGGCGAGACCGAACCGGTGACCGCGGTTCGGGAGGTGCTCGAAGAGACGGGCTACGCATCGGAGTTGGGCCGCCGGCTCGCCGCGGTGAGGTATCCCATCGAGATCGGCGTGAAACACGTCCGCTATTGGGCGGCCCGCACGCTCGGCGGCGAGTTCTCCCCCAACTCCGAGGTGGACGAACTGGTCTGGCTGTCCACCGGGGACGCGATGAAGCGGCTCCAGTACCCACACGACCGGAAGGTGCTGCGACGCTTCGCCAAACAACCGGCCGACACCGGGACGGTCCTGGTGGTCAGGCACGGCACCGCGGGTAGCAGGGCCAGATACAAGGGCGATGACGACAAGCGGCCGTTGGACAAGCACGGCCGCGCGCAGGCGGAGTCACTGGTCGGCCAGCTCCTGGCGTTCGGCGCCACTGAGGTACACGCGGCTCCCCGCGTGCGGTGCCAGCAGACGGTGGGCCCGCTCGCCGACGAGCTCGGTGTGCTCATCGAGGACGAGCCGACGCTCACCGAGGAGGCGTACTCCGACAGCCACGGCGCGGCGCGAAGGCGCATCCTGGAGATCGCCAGGACCGATGGCACACCTGCGATCTGCACTCAGGGCAAGGTGATCCCCGACCTGATCTCCTGGTGGTGTGATCGCGACGGGGTGCGGCCCGACAAGTCCCGCAACCGCAAGGGCAGCACGTGGGTGCTGTCCCTGGCGGGTGAGCGACTGATCGCCGCCGACCACATCGGCAGCCCGCTGGCGACCGACCGGTAGTTCCGACGAAGACACGCCGTGGATCTGGTTGATCCACGGCGTGCCTTGTACCGGAGTTGAATCCGGCGACTACTGCTACTTGCGACCGCGCTTGGCGGGGGCCTTCTTGGCCGGCGCCTTGGTGGCAGCGGCCTTCTTGGCCGGTGCCTTGGTCGCGGCCTTCTTGGCCGGCGCCTTGGTCGCGGCCTTCTTGGCCGGCGCCTTGGTGGCAGCGACCTTCTTGACGGCAGCCTTCTTCACGGGCGCCGCCTTCTTGACGGCGGCCTTCTTCACGGGCGCCGCCTTCTTGGCGGGCGCCGCCTTCTTGGCCGGCGCCTTGGTGGCGGCGACCTTCTTGGCCGGCGCCTTGGTGGCCGCCTTCTTCACGGCCTTCTTGGCCGCCGCCTTGCGGGCGGGGGCCGCCGTTGCGCCACGCTTCACGGCTGGACCTTCCGATGGGAGACGCTGTGCGCCAGACACAACCGCCTTGAATTGAGCCCCGGGCCGGAAGGCCGGGACCGACGTTGGCTTGACCTTGACCGTCTCTCCGGTGCGCGGGTTGCGCGCAACGCGAGCGGCACGGCGACGCTGCTCGAACACGCCGAAGCCGGTAATGGTGACGCTGTCGCCCTTGTGGACGGCACGCACGATGGTGTCCACGACGTTCTCCACGGCGGCGGTCGCCTGCCGACGATCGGTGCCCAACTTGTCCGTGAGGACGTCGATGAGCTCTGCCTTGTTCATGCAAAACCTCCGAAGCCAGTGGCCCACTCTGAGCCGACTAGTGCCCACGGTAAACCTTCACACCGCTGATTTCCAAGAGCCACGCCCAATTTCAGGGATAGCTGGTGAATTCTCAGCAATCAGGTTGCCCCACACCGGCAGTGGTACGGGGGTCCTAGAACAGACTTGCTGGGGCGCGATTTCGGCCCCCAGCGGCCCGCTGTCAGGTCGCCAGAGTGCGCGGTTTCCAGCTTGGCCTGTGCTCCTCGAACGCCGAGATCTCATCCTGTTTCCGCAGCGTAAGGCCTATATCGTCGAGACCCTCGAGCAACCGCCATGCGGTGTAGTCGTCAATCTTGAACGGCAACAGGACCGTTCCTGCGGCAATGGTCCGATCTCCTAGATTCACAGCGATTTCCAGGCCGGGTTGCTGCTCGATGAGCTTCCAGAGCAGTTCCACGTCGTCCTGTGCGACTTCGGCGGCCAGAAGACCCGACTTCCCCGAATTCCCGCGGAAGATGTCCCCGAACCTCGACGAGATGACGACCCGGAATCCGAAATCCATCAGTGCCCACACCGCGTGCTCACGCGACGAGCCGGTTCCGAAGTCGGGGCCTGCCACCAATACCGAGCCCCTGTCGAACGGCGGGAGGTTCAGCACGAAGGACGGATCGTTGCGCCAGGCCGCGAACAACCCGTCCTCGAAACCCGTTCGGGTGACCCGCTTCAGGTACACCGCCGGGATGATCTGGTCGGTGTCGACGTTCGACCGCCGCAGCGGGACGCCGATTCCGGTGTGGTCGTGGAAGGCTTCCATGGCAATCTCCTAGCGATTCTCGGACAGGTCGGACGGTGAGGACAGGGTGCCGCGAACGGCGGTGGCCGCCGCGACGGCAGGCGAAACCAGGTGGGTACGACCGCCCTTGCCCTGGCGTCCCTCGAAATTTCGGTTCGACGTCGCCGCGCACCGCTCACCGGGTGCGAGCTGATCGGGGTTCATGCCGAGGCACATCGAGCACCCGGCCTGGCGCCACTCCGCCCCCGCGGCGGTGAAGATCTCGCCCAGGCCTTCGGATTCCGCCTGCGCCCGCACTCGCATCGACCCGGGCACCACCAGCATCCGCATCCCCTCGGCGACCTTCCTCCCACGCAGGATGTCCGCGACGACCCTGAGATCCTCGATGCGCCCGTTGGTACACGAACCCACGAAGACGGTGTCGATGGCGATGTCCCGCATAGCGGTGCCCGGCGATAAGTCCATGTAGACCAACGCCTTCTCGGCTGACTGGCGCTCTCCCTCGTCGAACATCAATTCGGGGTCGGGCACCGTGGCGGAGAGCGGCACGCCCTGCCCGGGGTTCGTTCCCCAGGTGACGAACGGGCTGAGCGTCGCCGCGTCGAGGTACACCTCGGAGTCGAATTCGGCGCCCTCGTCGGTGCGCAACCGGGTCCACGCCTCGACGGCGGTATCCCAGTCGGCGCCCGCTGGCGCGTGCGGGCGGCCCCGCAGGTAGTCGAACGTCGTGTCGTCGGGCCCGACCAAGCCCGCGCGCGCGCCTGCCTCGATGCTCATGTTGCAGACCGTCATACGGCCTTCCATGGACAGCGCCTCGATGGCGCTGCCGCGATACTCGATCACGTAGCCCTGGCCACCGCCGGTGCCGATCTTCGCGATCACCGCAAGGATGATGTCCTTCGCGCTGGTGCCTGGCGGCAGCACACCGTCGACGTTGACGGCCATCGTCTTGAAGGGGCGCAGCGGCAGCGTCTGCGTGGCGAGCACGTGCTCGACCTCCGAGGTGCCGATACCCATTGCGAGCGCACCGAACGCGCCGTGCGTCGAGGTGTGACTGTCACCGCACACCACCGTGGTACCCGGCTGGGTGAGCCCGAGCTGCGGGCCGATGATGTGGACGATGCCCTGCTCGACGTCGCCCATCGGGTACAGGCGCACGCCGAATTCGGCGCAGTTGCGGCGCAACGTCTCGACCTGGGTGCGCGACACGGGATCCGCGATCGGCTTGTCGATGTCGATCGTCGGGACGTTGTGGTCCTCGGTGGCGATGGTCAGATCCGTTCGCCGAACGGTCCGTCCGGCCAACCGCAGTCCGTCGAACGCCTGCGGGCTGGTGACCTCGTGTACGAGGTGCAGGTCGATGTAGATGAGGTCGGGTTCGCGCGCCGCTCCCTCTCCGGAGCCGGCGACCACGACGTGGTCGGCCCATACCTTCTCTGCCATGGTGCGTGGGGTGTCAGTCATGAGCTTGTTCACTCCTTGGAGTTTTCCGTCGGGGGGTTCATTCCCCTGGCGATCCGCAGAGGGCGCTGCGGATATCGCGCTGTGTCTCAGCATGCGGGACGCTAGTATCTCCCTATGAGACAGGATAGCGGTATCGGCGTGCTCGACAAAGCCGTGGGCGTGCTTCATATCGTGGCCGAGTCACCCTGCGGTCTCGCCGAATTGTGCGACCGCACTGGC
Source organism: Mycobacterium sp. (assembly GCF_050701675.1). Taxonomy (GTDB): domain Bacteria; phylum Actinomycetota; class Actinomycetes; order Mycobacteriales; family Mycobacteriaceae; genus Mycobacterium. The sequence continues at coordinate 4,064 of NZ_JBOGDD010000271.1, forward strand.
CTGCCTCGCGCCACCGCGCACCGCCTGGCCGCTGGGCTGGAAGTACACCGTCTCCTGGCCAGGGACGCCGACGGCCGGTGGCGCCTCGGTCCTGCATTGAACGAGTTGGCCGGCCAGGTCAACGATCCCCTGCTGGCCGCGAGCGCGGCGGTGCTGCCCCGCCTGCGCGAAATCACCGGGGAGAGCGTGCAACTGTATCGACGGGAGGGCACGTCGAGGGTGTGCGTGGTGGCGCTCGAACCGCCGGCGGGATTGCGTGACACCGTGCCCGTGGGGACTCGTCTGCCGATGACCGCCGGATCGGGCGCCAAGGTCCTGCTGGCCTACAGCGACACCGCGACCCAGCAGACCGTGCTCCCAGCGGCCACGTTCACCGACCGCACGCTGACCGAGGTGCGCAAGCGCGGCTGGGCACAGAGTGTGGCCGAGCGGGAACCGGGCGTGGCCAGTATCTCGGCGCCGGTGCGCGACGCACGGGGCGCGGTGATCGCCGCAGTGTCCGTGTCGGGCCCGATCGATCGAATGGGCCGCAGGCCCGGCGCGCGGTGGGCAGCGGACCTGCTCGCGGCCGCCGAGGCGCTGACCCGTCGCCTGTAGCGCCAGCCGCGACGGCGGGTAGCACGCCTCAGAACGCAAAAGGCGCCCGTCTCGACGACGGGCGCTCTTGGCGTTTGTACCCCCGATGGGATTCGAACCCACGCTACCGCCGTGAGAGGGCGGCGTCCTAGGCCGCTAGACGACGGGGGCTAGAACTTGTTCCGGTGGGACAGCATAGCTCAGGGGAGAATGCTGGCCTAATCACTTGAACGTGACTCAGATTGGCTGGGGTACCAGGACTCGAACCTAGAATGGCGGTACCAGAAACCGCTGTGTTGCCAATTACACCATACCCCATCGACCACCTATAACCGCTGGTCACAGACGTCGTGCGGACCGAACGCGAGCTGAAGCGATTCAACGCGCGCATTCACCGGCCGACGAGCACACTACCAAAGATTTCAGTGCCCAATTCACGCCCCGACGGCGGCGTGGTCGCGTCCTTCGCGGAGCCTGCCGAGACTGCGGTCCCGGCCGAGCAGTTCCAGCGACTCGAACAACGGCGGGCTGACGGACGCCCCGGTGACCGCCACGCGGATCGGGCCGAAGGCCTTGCGCGGCTTGAGCTCGAGATTCTCCAGCAGCGCCGTCTTCAGTGCCGCTTCGATGACCGGGGTGGTCCACTCGCCCACCGCCTCCAGCGCGGCGAGCGCGGCGTCGAGCACGGGCACCGCCTCTGGGCGAAGCTCCTTGGCCGCGGACTTCTCGTCGAGCGCGTAGGAGCCCTCGTCGAGGAACCGCAGCAGGTCCCACGCGTCGCCGAGGACGACGACGCGCGTCTGCACCAGTCCTGCCGCCACGGCGAAGCCCTCAGCGTCGAGGCCGGTGTCGTGGCCGTGCTCGTGAAAGTAGGCGCGCAGCCGGGCGGTGAAGTCTTCGGCGCCGAGCAGCCGGATGTGCTCGGCGTTGATCGCATCGGCCTTCTTCTGATCGAAGTGGGCGGGGTTGGAGTTGACGTCCTTGACGTCGAACGCGGCCACCATCTCGTCGAGGCTGAACAGGTCGTGGTCGTCGGCGATGCCCCAGCCCAGCAGCGCCAGATAGTTCAGCAGCCCTTCTGGGATGAACCCGCGGTCGCGGTGCAGGAACAGGTTCGACTGCGGGTCGCGCTTGGACAGCTTCTTGTTGCCGTCACCGAGAACGCTTGGCAGGTGCGCGAACTCGGGAACCCGTTCGGCGACCCCGATGCGCATCAGTGCCAGGTACAGCGCGATTTGCCGGGGCGTCGACGGCAGGATGTCCTCGCCGCGAAGCACGTGGGTGATCTTCATGAGCGCGTCGTCGACGGGATTGACCAAGGTGTACAACGGATCCCCGCTGCCCCTGGTGATGGCGAAGTCGGGCACGGTACCGGCGGCGAACGTCGTCGGGCCGCGGACCAGGTCGTTCCAGGTGATGTCCTCGTCGGGCATCCGAAGCCGCAGCACGGGGTTGCGCCCGTCTGCGGCGAACTGCGCACGCTGGGCATCGGTGAGGGTGCGGTCGTAATTGTCGTAGCCCAGCTTCGGGTTTCGGCCTGCGGCGACGTGGCGGGCCTCGACCTCCTCAGCCGTCGAATACGCCTCGTACACCTCCCCCGCTTCGCGAAGTCGGGCCACGACGTCGCGGTAGATCTCACCGCGCTCGGACTGCCGGTAGGGCGCGTACGGCCCGCCCAGCTCCGGCCCCTCGTCCCAGTCCAGCCCCAGCCAGCGCAGCGCATCCAGGATGGCGGCGTAGCTCTCCGCGCTGTCACGCGCGGCGTCGGTGTCCTCGATCCGGAACACGAACGTGCCGCCGGTGTGGCGCGCGTAGGCCCAGTTGAACAGGGCCGTCCGCACCAGTCCCACGTGGGGGGTGCCCGTGGGTGACGGGCAGAACCGGACCCTGACCTTTCCGTCGGTCATGACTTTCCTTTTCGCACAACGGGATTGGACAGCGTTCCGATTCCCTCGATGGTGATGCTCACCGTGTCGCCGTCCTCTATGGGGCCGACGCCCTCCGGCGTCCCGGTGAGTATCAGGTCGCCCGGCAGCAGCGTCATCACGGCCGAGACCCACTCGATGATCGCGCCGATGTCGTGAATCATCAGCGAGGTTCGGCTGTGCTGGCGCACCTGACCGTTGACCTCGGTGCGCAGATCCAGGTCGAAGGGATTGACCTCGGTGTCGATCCACGGGCCGACCGGACAGAACGTGTCGTGGCCCTTGGCCCGCATCCACTGACCGTCCTGCTTCTGCTGATCGCGCGCGGAGACGTCGTTGGCGATGGTGTAGCCGAGGATGTTCTCCGCGGCCTTCGACGCGGGCACGTCCTTGCACGGCCTGCCGATGACCGCCGCCAGCTCCCCCTCGTGATGAACGGGATGGGCGTCCGCAGGAAGCTGGATCGCCACGTTGGGCCCGATGATCGCGGTGTTGGGCTTGAGGAAGATCACCGGATCCTCTGGTGCCTCGCCGCCCATCTCGGCCGCGTGGGCCGCGTAGTTCTTGCCCATGCAGACGACCTTGCTGGCCAAGATCGGCGCAAGCAGCCGAACGTCGGCAAGTGGCCACGATCGGCCCGTGAAGGTGGGGGTACCGAAGGGGTGTTCGGCGATCTCGCGAACGATCGCGTCTGCTGGGTCACCCTCGATGCTGACGAAGGCGACCCCATCTGGGCTGGCAATTCGACCGAGGCGCATTTTTCACAGCCTAGTGAGGCGCGAATACCCGACGCAGAAACGGGGTCGAGTCGGCCGCGAACACGATGACGAAATTCATCGCTATCTCATATGTTGGAAATCAGATTTAACATGTTGGGAAGTGCGTGCCAACATGATCGTCATGGACATCTCGACGATCGGCACCGTGCGCCGGTGGTCGATGTTGGTGATCGCACTCACCGCGACCCTGTGCGCGAACGTGTTCATCAACGGTGTGGCCTTCCTCATTCCCACCCTGCACACCGAGCTCGGCCTCGATCTGGCCGAGGCCGGGCTGATCTCGGCGTTGCCGAGCTTCGGAATGGTCACGACGCTCATCGCCTGGGGTTATCTGGTCGACAGGTTCGGCGAACGCCTGGTGCTGACCGTCGGTTCGGCGCTCACCGCCGCGGCAGCATTTGCCGCGGCGTCGATGGACTCGCTCGTCTGGATCGGTTTCTTTCTGTTCCTCGGCGGCATGGCCGCCGCGAGCAGCAACTCCGCGAGCGGCCGTCTGGTAGTCGGGTGGTTCCCTCCGCAGCAGCGCGGACTGGTGATGGGAATCCGCCAGACCGCGACGCCTCTGGGGGTCGGCCTTGGCGCGTTGGTGATTCCCCAACTGGCCCAGACCAAGGGCGTGACCGCGGCCCTGCTGTTCCCGGCCATCGCCTGCGCCTTCGCCGCCGTCATCAGCGCCGTCGGCGTGCTCGATCCACCACGACCACCGCGTGCGGAGGCACACGCCGATACCCTCGCGAACCCCTATCGCGGATCGTCGACACTGTGGCGGATCCATGCCGTCTCGGTGCTTCTCGTCGCGCCACAGAGCCTGGTCTGGACGTTCACCCTGGTGTGGCTCATGACCGACCGCGGCTGGCCAGCGGTGTCCGCGGGCGCGCTGGTCACCATCGCCCAGATCCTCGGCGCGGCAGGGAGGATCGCTGCAGGTCGGTGGTCCGACAAGACCGGATCTCGACTGCAACCGATCCGGACCATCGCCATCGGAGCATCCGTGGCGATGGGGCTTCTCGCCATCACGGACCTGATGCACTCACCGCTGTCCGTCGCGCTGATCGTGATCGCATCGGTCGTCACCGTCTCCGACAACGGTCTGGCCTTCACCGCGATCGCCGAGATCGCGGGTCCGTTCTGGAGCGGCCGCGCCCTCGGGACGCAGAACACCAGTCAGCTCTTCACCACGGGCATCGTCCCGCCGGTGTTCGGCGCATTGATCACCGCGGCCGGCTTTCCGCTCGCCTTCGCAGTGTGCGCCCTGTTCCCCCTGCTGGCGCTGCCGTTGGTGCCGGTCGACGCCGATCCACTCCGCAACCCGTAGTCACGGATCTCGGAGTAGACGCCGGCCTCTTGTCAGAATCGACTCGAGCTGCTTTGGTCGGACCCGATGACACACCTCCTGCTCCACAACGCCACGCTCATCGACGGGACCGGCGCCGCCCCGGTACCGTCCGCCGCCGTCCTGGTGCAGGACGGCAAGATCACCTGGGCAGGCGCCGAGAAGGACCTGCCCCCTGCAATCGGTGACCCACCAACGCGGGTCGACCTGGCGGGTAACACGATCTGCCCGGGCTTCTTCGACTGTCACGTCCACTTCGGCCTGCCCGGCGCGGGTGGGCTTCCACTGGACCGGATCCTGCATCCGTTGTCCTACCACCACTTTCAGCTGATCGATCGATTACGCGTCACGCTGCACAACGGGGTTACGACGGCGCGCGACCTCATGGGCGTCGACGCCGGTGTGCGCGAGGCCGTCGCCGACGGCTTGATCCCGGGCCCGCGGTTGTTGGTGGCGATCAACATGATGAGCCAGACCTCCGGACACGCCGACTTCCGCCTCCCTTCCGGCATCGACCTGACGCCGTTCGTCGGCGGCTCGCTGGTCGACAGCGTCGACGAGGCCCGCCACCGCACCCGCGACCTCATCGCCGCGGGCGCGGACGTCATCAAGGTGGCCTCCAGCGGTGGCATCGCCTCGCCGAGTGATCAGCCGGAATGGCTCGGCATGCGCGAGGAGATGATCGCCGCCGTCGTCGCCGAGGCCGCGGCGTACGGCAACAAGCGCGTCGCCGCCCACGCCATCGGCCGCGCAGGCATCGAGGCCGCCGTCGAGGCTGGCGTCACGAGTATCGAACACGGCTATCAACTCGACGACGCGCTGCGCAAGCGGATGGTGGACCAGGGGACCTTCCTGGTCCCCACCCTTCTCGAGACGATGGCTGCCGTGACCGTGTCACCCGCCGCGCGCGAGAAGAGCGACCGCTGGCACCGGATGGCTCATGACGCCGTGGGAGCCTCGGCCGCCGCGGGCATCAAGATCGCCCTCGGCACCGACGCCGGACTGGGTCCGAACCACGGGACCAATCTGCAGGAGCTCGGCCTCCTGGTTCGGTTCGGTGGGCTCACGCCCATGCAGGCCATCGTCGCAGGCACGCGGACGTCGGCCGAACTGTGCGGTCTGCAAGACGAACTCGGCACAATCGAGACGGGCAAGATCGCGGACGTCGTCGTCGTGCGCGGCGACCCGCTTGCCGACATCGATGCGATCGGCACGCCCGATGGCATCCTGCTGGTGCTCAAGGACGGCGTGGTCGCCAAGGACCGCGGCGGCTTCCTCACCCCGTCTGGCGGCTGACCGCCGCAGATCTGGGCAGCACGATCAGCGCGGCGGCCAGGAAGCAAAGGGCGCCGATGAAGGTGCCCACGTTCGCGAGCCCCTCGTCCGCGTCGGTACCCGTCTTGTAGACGAACGCCCCGACCGCGCTGGCGCCGAATGCGAGGCAGCCGATCATGTTGACCCACTGGGCTTGCCAGTCGCGCGACCTTGGCACCCAGTACCCGACCTGCGCCGACACGGCGACGATGCCGAGCGCCGCGCTGGCGAGGAACGCGAACGAGCCGGTCGCGTCGGGCGCCCACACGAGCCTGCGTTCGGCGAACACCGCATGCGCCCACACCGACGCACCGGTACTGACGTTGAACAACACGGTTCCCGCAAACTGCGTTGCAGCCGAGAGCCAATCGATGCTGCCCTCCGGGCCCGAGCGCACCAGTTGGACCCAGGCCGCACTGGTGAAGAACCACGAGCCGACGAAGCAGGCCACGTTGGCCGCCCCAGCGCCGGCGAGGGCCGAGAAGCCGGGCGCGGTGGCGAGCGCGAAACAGGCCGATCCGATGACGAACAGCCAGCAC
>NZ_JBOGDD010000272.1:0-1564 GCF_050701675.1 Mycobacterium sp.
CCACCGACAAGCCGATCGACGACGTCAGATCGGCGCGCCTGGACTGGGGCTACACCAACTTCTACCAATACCAGGGGGCCGACCGCGCCGACTCCGCCGACGACTGGGTCAGCGTCATCGCCGAGGACGTCCCGATCGCAGCGGGTGAGTTCACCGGCGCATCGTCGACGTTCCGCATTCCGTCGTGGGCGCCCGCGTCGTCACCGGCGATCGCCCGCTGGGAATGCCGGCTCACCATCGACCGTGGCAGCAACTCCGCCAATCACGATCGGGACACCCGCGGCGAGTTCACCGTGCTCATCGGCACCGCCGACGTCGAGGCCTACACCGAGCCGCTCGAGGTGGTCTCGGGTGCGGTCGACACCGTCATCGACATCGCGCTGTCGTCGCCGGTGTACCGGGCGGGCGAGACCATCACCGGCCAGGCGACGCTGACACCCACGATGGATCTGCCCGACGGTGACCTCGCGCTGTCGTGGCAGCGCGAGCGCGAATCCCATCCGCTGACCCGCGCGCCGGGTCCCGGCGACCAGCTCGAGGGCCGAATCATTCAGCTCGGCAACCGAATTCCGCTGCGCGCCGGTGCGACCGTGGTCTTGCCGTTCGAGATTCCGCTTCCTGCGGACGCACCCCCAACCGCGGCCGCCGTGCACTCGTCGATCGACTGGTTCGTTCAGGCCCAGTTGACGTATGCCGGTCTCGACGCCAACGCGCTCGAACGGGTGCGCCGCCCGATCATCGTGGTCAACGCTCCCTGACGGTCAGGCCCGCGAGACCGCCGATGCAGCCGCCACCTGCTCGGCCGTCGGACGCACCCCGGTGTAGCGCTCGAACTGCTCGGCTGCCTGCAGCGCGATCACCTCGGCACCGGTGATGACGTCGACGCCCGCGTCGCGTGCGGCCTTGATCAAGGGGGTCTCCGACGGCAGCGCCACGACGTCGAACACGGTCTTGGCGCTGGCGATGGTCGCGTCGTCGAAGGCCTTCTCGGAGGCTTCCGAGCCGCCGGCCATACCGATCGGGGTGACGTTCACGATCACCGCAGCGGTGTGGGAGCCGACCTCGGTGGCATGGTCGTAGCCGAGGCGGCCTGCGAGTGCGCGCCCGCTCCCCTCGTTGCGCGCGACGACGATCCCCGACGTGAAGCCATGGTCGCGAAACGCCGCGCCGACCGCGCTGGCCATCCCGCCGCTGCCTCGGATCAGCACCCGCCCCGCCGGGTCGAGGCCGTGTTCTTCGATGAGCCGCTGCACGGCCAGATAGTCGGTGTTGGACGCGGTGAGGTGACCGTCCTCGTTGACGATGGTGTTGACGGAGTGAATGGCGCGCGCGGAGGCCTCGACCTCGTCGACGAGCGCGAGGACGTCCTCCTTGAACGGCATCGACACCGAACAACCGCGGATGCCCAGCGCACGCACACCGCCGATCGCGGCCGCGATGTCGGTGGTGGTGAAGGCCTTGTAGATGAAGTCGAGGCCGAGTTCGTCGTAGAGGTGGTTGTGAAACCGGGTGCCGATGTTGCTGGGTCGCGCGGCCAGCGAGATGCACAGCCGGGTGTCCTTGT
>NZ_JBOGDD010000273.1:0-7954 GCF_050701675.1 Mycobacterium sp.
CCGTCATGGTGTGGGGAGCCGTCAACGCCGGCGTGGCCGCCAACGCGATTCCGCAGGCCGGCAGCGTCGCAGGCACCATCCGCACCGCCAGCCGGGAGGCCTGGGTGGGGATGGAAGACCTCGTCCGCGAGATCGTTTCGTCGTTGCTGGCGCCGCTGCAGGTGGAGTACAGCGTGCACTACCGGCGCGGCGTGCCCCCCGTGGTCAACGAGGAGGTCTCGACCAGGATCTTCACCCACGCGATCGAGGCCATCGGGCCGGACGTGTTGACCGACACCAAGCAGTCCGGGGGAGGCGAAGACTTCTCCTGGTACCTCGAGGACGTCCCAGGGGCGATGGCGCGACTGGGCGTGTGGCCGGGACACGGCCCGCAGTTGGATCTCCACCAGCCGACGTTCGACCTCGACGAGCGGGCGCTTGGGGTTGGGGTTCGGGTGTTCACCAACATCATCGAGCAGTCCGCCGAGCTCTGAGCCGACGAGCCGGTTACGTCCCCGGTCCCACGTTGCCGGCCGGGCGGGTGCGTAGATCGTGCACGTACTCCTCGGGTGCGCCCGCGATCTCGGCGGCCTCGGCCATCACGCCGAGGTAGCGCGCCGAAGGTATGCCGCCCTCCCAGGCGTCGACGACGTACAGCCAGGCGAGCACGGGATCGGTGCTGGTGTCCGAGGACTCCCGGTGCACCCGGCAGCGGATCTTCTTGTGGAAGCCGAGCTCTGAGCCCTCCCAGCGGTCGAGGTTCTCCTCGTCCTCTCGGGTCATGTCGTAGAGCACGACGAAGACCTTCGACAGGGGATCCTCGACGAGGGTGGCCAGCGCGCCCTCCCAGCCGAGGTCCTCGCCGCCGAACGTCAGTCGCCAACCGTGGAGCCAGCCGGTTCCCGCCATGGGGGAATGCGGCGCGCGCTGCAGCATCTGCTCCGGATGCATGTTCGATCCGTAGGCGGCGTAGATCGGCACGGGGGCAAGCCTAAGGGGTGGTGGGTGGATCCGGTGGGCAGGAGCGGTGGGGTACTAAGTTGAGGCGGTGGTTACCCGCATCGTGATCATCGGCGGCGGCCCCGCCGGGTATGAGGCTGCACTCGTCGCCGCGGGCCGCGGTCCCGCTATCGCGCAGGTCACCGTCGTCGACTCCGACGGCATCGGTGGTGCCTGCGTGCTCTGGGACTGCGTGCCGTCCAAGACGTTCATCGCGTCGACGGGCGTGCGCACCGAGCTGCGCCGCGCCAACGGCCTCGGTTTCGACATCGCGATCGAGGACGCCAAGATCTCGCTCGAGCAGATTCACAATCGCGTCAAGACGCTCGCCAGGTCACAGTCGGCCGACATCGGCTCCAACCTGCTGCGCGAGGGCGTCAGCATCGTGCACGGCCGCGGTGAACTCGTCGACGACATCCCCGGCATGGCCCACCACCGCGTGAGAGTCACCACAACCGACGGCAAGGTCGGCGTGCTCAAGGCCGACGTCGTACTCGTCGCCACCGGCGCCAGGCCGCGCGTCCTGCCGAGCGCCGTGCCCGATGGGGAGCGGATCCTGAACTGGCGCCAGCTCTACGACCTCACCGAGCTGCCCGAGCATCTGATCATCGTCGGCTCCGGTGTCACCGGCGCCGAGTTCTGCAGTGCTTACACGGAGCTGGGCGTCAAGGTCACCGTGGTGGCCAGCCGCGACCAGATCCTGCCGCACGAGGACTCCGACGCCGCCGCGGTGCTTGAGGAGACGTTCGCCGAACGCGGCGTGAAGCTCGTCAAGAATGCGCGCGCGGACACGGTCAGCCGGACCGCGGACGGAGTCAGGGTCGCGATCGCCGACGGGCGCACCGTCGAGGGTAGTCACGCGCTGATGACCGTCGGCTCAGTGCCGAACACCGAAGGCCTCGGCCTGGAGAAGGTCGGCATCGAACTCGGTCGGGGCAATTACCTTGAAGTGGACCGTGTTTCGCGAACCTCGGCGGCGGGCATCTATGCCGCAGGCGACTGCACCGGACTCTTGCCGCTGGCGTCGGTCGCCGCGATGCAGGGCCGCATCGCGATGTATCACGCCCTTGGTGAGGGGGTGTCGCCGATTCGGCTGCGGACCGTTGCGGCCGCCGTGTTCACCCGCCCCGAGATCGCGGCGGTCGGCGTGCCCCAGACGGCGATCGACAACGGGACCGTGCCTGCCCGCACGCTGATGCTGCCGCTGACCACCAACGCCCGCGCCAAGATGTCACTTCTGCGCAGGGGCTTCGTCAAGATCTTCTGCCGCCCGGCGACCGGTGTCGTGATCGGCGGCGTCGTCGTCGCGCCGATCGCATCGGAGTTGATCCTTCCGATCGCCCTCGCGGTGCAGAACCGGATCTCGGTGACTGACCTCGCACAGACGCTGTCGGTGTACCCGTCGCTGTCGGGTTCGACGGTCGAGGCGGCCCGCCGGTTGATGGCTCACGACGATCTGGACTGATGTCTGCGATTTGTGGAGTTTCAGCGGCGGTGAGCGCCGGTCAAACTCCACAAATCGCGCAGGGTACGTACCCTGAGAGCCGTACCGACGAGTAACCAGAGGAGTCCTTGGCGTGAGCGACCCGATCCCCGGTCCGGGCAACGGGCAGACCCTTCTCGGTCCCGAATATCGTGCCCAGGCGTGGGAGCGGCTCGGCAGCGAGCAGTTCGACGTCGTCGTCATCGGCGGTGGAGTCGTCGGCGCCGGCGCCGCGCTCGATGCGGCGACCCGAGGCCTGAAGGTGGCGCTCGTCGAGGCGCGCGACTTCGCCTCCGGCACGTCGAGCCGGTCCTCGAAGATGTTCCACGGCGGTCTGCGCTATCTCGAGCAGCTCGAGTTCGGGCTGGTGCGAGAGGCGCTGCACGAGCGCGAGCTTTCGTTGACGACGCTGGCCCCCCACCTCGTCAAGCCACTGCCCTTTCTATTCCCGCTGACCAGGCGGCTGTGGGAGCGGCCGTACGTGGCTGCCGGGATCTTCCTCTACGACCAGCTGGGCGGCGCGAAATCCGTCCCCGCGCAGAAGCATCTGTTGAAGGCGGGCGCCCTGCGGCTGGCTCCTGGGCTCAAGCGCAGCTCGCTGATCGGCGGCATCCGCTACTACGACACCGTCGTCGACGACGCCCGGCACACCATGACGGTGGCCCGCACCGCGGCGCACTACGGCGCGGTGGTGAGGACGTCGACCCAGGTGGTTTCGCTACTGCGCGAGGGTGACCGCGTCACCGGCGTTAGCGTTCGCGACTCCGAGGACGGTGCCGTGACCGACGTCCACGGTCACGTCGTCGTCAACGCCACCGGTGTCTGGACCGACGAGATCCAGGCACTGTCCAAGCAGCGCGGGCGTTTTCGCGTGCGGGCGTCCAAGGGCGTGCACATCGTGGTGCCGCGGGATCGGATCGTCAGCGAGGTGGCGATCATCCTGCGGACCGAGAAGTCGGTGCTCTTCGTCATCCCGTGGGGCACGCACTGGATCGTCGGCACCACCGACACCGACTGGAATCTGGACCTGGCCCACCCCGCGGCCACCAAGGCCGACATCGACTACCTCCTCGAGACCGTCAACACCGTGCTGGCCACGCCGCTGACGCACGATGACATCGACGGCGTCTACGCAGGCCTGCGACCGCTGCTGGCGGGGGAGAGCGAGGAGACCTCGAAGCTGTCGCGCGAGCACGCCGTCGCCGTGCCCGCCCCTGGCCTGGTCGCCATCGCGGGCGGCAAGTACACCACCTATCGGGTGATGGGGCAGGACGCGATCGACGCGGCCGCCGAGTTCGTTCCCACCCGGGTTGCTCCGTCGATCACCGAGAAGGTGCCGCTGATGGGCGCCGACGGATACTTCGCGCTGATCAATCAGACCGAACACGTCGGCTCGCACTACCAACTGCACCCGTACCGGGTGCGACACCTGCTGGACCGTTACGGCTCGCTGATCGGCGAGGTGCTCGCCATGGCGGAGGGACGCCCCGAGCTGCTGACGCCGATCACCGAGGCGCCCGTGTACCTGAAGGTGGAGGCGTGGTACGCCGTGGTGGCCGAGGGTGCGCTGCACCTCGAGGACATCCTGGCTCGGCGGATGCGCATCTCGATCGAGTATCCGCACCGCGGTGTCGACTGTGCCCGCGAGGTCGCCGAAGTCGTTGCCCCCGTGCTTGGTTGGAGCGCCGAGGACGTCGACCGCGAGGTTGCGACCTACCTGGCCCGCGTCGAGGCAGAGGTGATGTCCCAGACTCAGCCCGACGACGAATCCGCCGACTCGTTGCGTGCCGCGGCCCCCGAGGCGCGCGCGGAGATCCTCGAGCCGGTACCGCTGACGTGAGGCGCACCCGGCCCGCGCCGCTGCCCGATCGCGACGGGCTGGGTCCGGCGAGGGTGCGGTTGCGCGGTGGCGGCGTGCTGGTGGAGTTGGCGGATCGGTTCGGCGAGGCAGCCGCAGCCAAGGTGCTCAGCGGCGAGGTGGTCGCCGACGACGGGAGTGTCGTCACCGCCTCCACGGTGCTGCCGCCGAATTCGCACGTCTACCTCTACCGCGACCTGCCCGACGAGGTGCCGGTCCCGTTCGACGTCCCGGTGCTGTACCGCGACGAGAACATCGTCGTCGTCGACAAGCCGCACTTCCTGGCCACCATGCCGCGGGGCGGACACGTCACGCAGACCGCGCTGGTGCGATTGCGTCGAGAGCTCGACCTGCCCGAGCTCAGTCCGGCGCACCGGTTGGACCGGCTGACTGCGGGTGTGCTGTTGTTCACCGCCCGCCGCGAGGTACGGGGTGACTATCAGACGCTGTTCGCCCGCGGCGAGGTGCGCAAGTCCTACCTGGCGCGTGCCGCCGTCGACCAGACCCTCGAACTGCCGACCGTGGTGCGCAGCCGAATCATCAAGGAACGCGGTCGACTTCAGGCCTACGAGGAGCCCGGTGAGCCGAACGCCGAGACGTTGGTCGAGTTGCTCTCCGACGACGGGCTCTACCGGCTGACGCCACGCACCGGCCGGACGCATCAACTCCGGGTGCACATGGCGTCGCTGGGGTTGCCGCTCGTCAACGACCCGCTCTATCCCAGGGTTCTCGACGTGGCGCCCGATGACTTCTCGGCACCGTTGGGGTTGCTCGCCCAGTGGTTGCAGTTCGACGATCCCATCACCGGGCGACGGCGCGAGTTCGTCAGCGCGCGTCATCTGGACTAGTCGCCAACTGCAACGTGTTCTACTGACGGGCGTGGACCGCGCGACGTTCGACGCCTGCGAGCAGGCCGCCGAGCACCTGCGCGGACTGGGTGGGCACGCCATCGGCGTTCCTGCGCACGCGGGCAGCCTCGACGATCTCGACGTCCTCGTGGAGCGAACGGTGGCCGAGTTCGGCGGCATCGACGTGGTGGTCAACAACGCTGCCAACGCGCTGGCGCAGCCGCTTGGTGAGATGACGGTCGAGGCGTTGGCCAAGTCCTACGAGGTGAACCTGCGCGGCCCGGTGTTCTTGGTGCAGAAGGCGTTGCCGCACTTGAAGGCGAGTCCCGCTGCGGCAGTGTTGAACATGGTCTCGGTCGGTGCGTTCAACTTCGCGCCGAGCCTGTCGATCTACGCGTCGGGCAAGGCGGCCCTGATGTCGTTCACCCGGTCGATGGCCGCCGAGTTCGCGGGCTCGGGCATCAGGGTGAACGCGATCGCGCCAGGCCCGGTCGACACCGACATGATGCGCAACAACCCGCAGCAGGCGATCGACGCCATGATCGGCGGCACGCTGATGCACAGGCTGGCCTCGCCCGACGAGATGATCGGTACCGCACTGCTGTTGTGTTCTGCGGCAGGCAGTTACATCACCGGTCAGGTCGTCATCGTCGATGGCGGCGGGACGCCTCGGTAGCGCCGAACGTGAGCCCACTGCGAAGAGCGGTGCCTTTTTTCGCACTGGCGTCACGTTCGACGGACGAGGCCGTCGGGCCCATTAGCCCTTGCGGGTCTTGAAGGCGGGCGTGAATGTCCTCCAGGGTCTGGTGCAACTCCTCGACGAGCCCGAAGTTCAACGCCTCGACCTAGGGTTTACTGCGCCATCCGGTGATCCCGACGATGATCAGCCGGAGTTGTTTGACGGCGGTGTGGCGGATCTCGTCGAGCGCGGTCGCGTCGGAGGCATCCTCGATGGCTTCGGCGATCGAGATCATCGCGTTGACGAACAGGCTGGCCAGGATGTTGAGGTCCTCGGCGCTCCAGTCGTTCAGACCGGGGAAGCGGGTCAGGTCGATCGCGAGTTCGGAGGTGATCAGCCGGATCTCGGTGCGGATCGCGTATCGCAGCACCGTCACGCCGCTGTTGCGTTCGCGCCCGATGAAGCGCCAGTGCTCACGGCGCTCGTTGACGCCGGCGATGAGGATGTCGACCGTTGATTCGATGATCCGGGCCGGGTCGAGCTTGCCCGCGCGGGCGCCGCGCAACATGTCGCGCAGGGCCCGGAACGATTCGTCGATCAGCACCAGGCCGAGCGCTTCCATCGAGTCGAAGTGCCGGTAGAACGCCGCGGGCACGATCCCAGCCTCGCGGGTCACTTCGCGAAGGCTCAGCGCGCTGAAGCTGCGTTCCTCGAGAAGCCGCAGCGCCGCCGCCACGATGGCCCGCCTGGTTGCCGCCTTGCGTTCCTCCCGGGACAGGCTTTCGCGCGAGGAACGGGAGGATCCCGAGCGTCCGGAGCGGGACGACCGTGAACTGGGCGTACGTTCGTTCACTGTGTGAAACCTACCACAACCTGCTCCGATCGATTGACGGTCAGGACAAACAGGCGCACGGTGTACATGTGTTCACCCAAACGAAGTCCGCTCAACCGAAGGCGCTGAGCCTGCGGGACAGGGTGCTGCGGTCACCGTTGGTCGACCTGCTCACCGGTCCACACGGCGTCGATCGCTACACGGAGCTCGTCGAGCCCACCTGGACGCTGGGCGACTCCCGCGCCAAGGTCGTCGCGGTCCGCAGGCAGACGCCTCGCAGCGTCACCCTCACTCTTGAACCCAACGCGGCCTACGTGGCCCGACCCGCGCTGCGGGCAGGCCAGTCCGTCAACCTCACCGTCGAGGTCGACGGGCGCAGGCAGACCCGCTGCTACTCGCCGGCCAACGCCGAGGGCGACCGACTGGTCGAGCTGACCGTCGGCGTGCACGACGGCGGGGTGGTCTCGCAGCACCTCTACCGCAACGCCCGCGTCGGCATTGTCGTCGGCCTCGACGGCGTCGGCGGCGACTTCACCCTGCCCGCCGTCAGGCCGCGCCGCGTCCTCTTCGTCTCCGGTGGCAGCGGCATCACCCCGGTGATGTCGATGCTGCGCACCATGAGAGATGAAGGATCCGATCGCGACATCGCCTTCGTGCACTACGCCCGCAGTCCGCAGGAGGCGTGCTATCGCGACGAACTGGCCGCCATGCCCGGCGTGCGCGTCCTGCACGGCTACTCCCGTGCCGCCGAGGCCGGGCAATTGCGGGGCCACTTCGACGCGGATCACCTCGCCGCGGCCATGCCCGACGCCGACGGGGTGTACGTCTGCGGACCGCAGGCCCTCGTCGACGCGGTCAAGGCGCACTACCCGGATGCCCTGTCGGAGAGCTTCGTCCCGCCGACGTTCACCGTTCCGGCCGAAGCGTCGGGCGGCACCGTGGCGTTCGCCGACAGCGGTGTCGACGTCATCGACGACGGGCGCTCCCTGCTGGAGCAGGCCGAGGCCGCTGGACTGTCACCGCAGAGCGGATGCCGAATGGGCATCTGCCACACGTGCACCCGCCGCAAGACCAGCGGCGCGGTCAAGAACCTCATCACGGGCGCCGTCTCGACGGCCGACGAGGAGGACGTGCAGATCTGCGTGTCCGCCCCCGTCGGTGACGTCGAGCTGGCGCTGTAGTAACCCCGAAACCACCTCGAAAGGACCAGTCATGACTTCCATGCTCGAGAAGACCACCGCCGACGAAATCACCATCACCGATGACACCGCTGAAG
>NZ_JBOGDD010000274.1:0-4622 GCF_050701675.1 Mycobacterium sp.
CGCAGTTGTAGGCCACGTTGAGCCGCCCACCGACGAACCACTTCGCCACCGGCGCCGCCGACCAGTCCAACACCTCGGTGAACGGCGTCTCCCACACCAACCGCTTCGCCTGCTCACCCCAGAACGCCAACCGATCCGCCTCAGCGTCGCGATACAACGCCTCCTTCGCATTCGCCCGATCGGCGAACTCGACAGCAGGCGGATAGGAGGAAGGAGCTTCGGTCTCTGTGTCGGACATGGATGTGAGCGTAGTCACCGACAGTTGCATCGACGTTGGCAACTCACACGACCGTGTGCGGCCCGCATTGCGCGGGGTGGCACGCACTAGCGTGTCCACGTGGCCGCTTCCGATCCCCTCGCCCCGCTGGCGGAACTGCCGGGGGTGGCAGAGGCCGGTGAGGCTGCCCGCGAGGCGCTGGCGCTGGCCCACCGGCACAAGACGAACCGGCGCGGTTGGCCCGCTTCGGCTTCGGAAGCGGCGATGCGGGCCGCCCGCGCGACGTCCGTGCTGGACGGGGCGTCGCTCGTCGTCGCCGAGGATGGTGAACCCGACGCGGTGCTGGCGGGTGCACTGCGCGTCGCCGAAGCCCTCGAGGGCGAGGCGACGACGCTGGTGGGGGTGTGGAGGCACGCTCCGCTGCAGGCGATCGCGCGGATTCATTCGTTGGCCGCCGTCGGCCTCACCGACGACGACCGGCTCGGCAGGCCCCGCGCCGCGGCCAGTGTCGGAAAACGCCTCGGGCTGCTCGCCGACGTGGTGACGAGCACGCGCGTTCCGGCGCCGGTGCTGGCCGGCGTCGTGCACGGCGAGCTGCTGACACTGAAGCCGTTCGGCGTCGCGGACGGCGTGGTGGCGCGGGGCGTGTCGCGGTTGGTGACCATCGCCAGTGGGCTCGACACCCATGGCCTCGGCGTGCCGGAGTCGTATTGGATGCGCAAGGTCGGCGATTACCGGGACGCCGCTCGCGGATTCGAGTCGGGGACGCGGGAGGGCTTGGCCGCGTGGCTCATCAACAGCAGCAACGGGCTGAAGGCGGGCGCAAGGGAGGCGCTGGCCATCGCCGAGGCGGCACAGAAGTGACGCTCAGCAAAATGAAGCGGGCGACGCTCCGAATCTGATTCGGCTCGTCGCCCGCTAGCACGGGACTTCGGGTACCAAGCGTGCTTTGTGGGTTGCGTGGGTGGCCTCGGCGTTCTAACGATGCGCTACGGCTGCTGACCCCACCCAAGGGGTCGTCGCTTGGCGTCCGCTTTCCGCAATTACGCAGGCCCGCAACACTTCTGCCATTATCGCGGCGTGTGCTCCGCGTGGGTTCCGAGTTCCGTGCTGGGATGCCTGACTCGGGAGAACGAACCTTCTCTTCCGGCTCGACCTTGGCCTTGCCTGGCTTCCGTGACTCCTTTGTACTCCGTGACCGCGGTCACATCAAGGGCCAATTCTCCTGAGTCGCCGGATCGTTATTGGAGGGCGTCAGCAACAGCCGTTGTGGCAACGTCGACGTGCCGTCAGAACACGAACCGCCGCAGCAACGAATACGTGAGTGCGCCGGCCGCCAGGGCGCTGGCGCCGACGGCCACCGACGTGGCCACCGCGGCCCCCGACGGCGCGGAGATGCGGTCTCTGAGGGATACCGGCCGGGAGAACGTCAGCACGGGCCAGTCGCGGCCGGTCGCCTCCCTGCGCAGTGCACGGTCGGGATTGACCACGGTCGGGTGGCCGACTGCCTCGAGCATCGGCAGATCGGTGATCGAGTCGGAGTACGCGTAGCAGTGGTCGAGTGAATAGCCCTCGCGGGCGGCGAGCTCCTCGATGGCTTCGACCTTGCCCTCGCCGTAACAGTAGAACGCCACCTCGCCGGTGTACTTTCCGTCCTCGACGACCATTCGCGTTGCCATTGCGTGCGTGGCACCTAGGGCGCGCGCGATCGGAGCGACGATCTCCTCACCCGACGCCGAGACCACCACGACGTCGCGCCCGCACAGCTTGTGGTCCGCGATGAGGTTCGCGGCCTCGGCGAATACCAGCGGGTCGACGATCTCGTGCATCGTCTCGCTGACTATCGACTTCACCTGTTCGACGTTCCAGCCGGTGCACATGGTGGTGATGTACGAGCGCATCCGATCCATCTGTTCGTGATCGGCGCCCGACATCAGGAAGAGGAACTGTGCGTAGGTCGACTTCAGCACGGCCTGGCGGTTGATCAGCCCCTGATCGAAGAACGGTTTGCTGAAAGCGAGGGTGCTCGATTTGGCGATCACCGTCTTGTCCAGATCGAAGAATGCCGCCGTGCGTACCGGCGCGGTTCGCGGCTCGACGGCGTCGGCCGAGGCGGAGCCGGGGGCGGTCACGGTTTCCAGCATATGCGGCGGGCGTGTCTCCTGAGCCGCAGAACTCGGTGAAGTGGCAGCCTCAGTCACCTGTCTCGGTCTGTAATATTCCAGGTCACCGTATGATTTCATTGATAATTCATAGGGTTCCGATGACTTGTGCTGGCGCGCATCGTCGTGTGTATAGTGAGCATTACTCGGCTTATGCCGGGTGTGCATCAGCCCGACCCCCCGGGGCTGATACACGACGACCTCCGCCTCCTCCCCCCTGGCGGGGGTCGTCCCTTTTTCCGGACAAGTTCGGCAATCTCCCGCAGCGAATCGTGAGGCTTGTTCTCGGCTGTTTGCGATATCCGCGCCCGCCCGTACGCCGGTTCATCCACAGTCGCTTCCTCATCCACAATCACGCCTGCTGGCATGGCCCTTGGTCGTACGGTGGCGCAAGAGTGGGGGCATGAGCACGAACAACGGCATTCTCTCGCTGGTCGTCGATGACGCGCTGCGCCGCGACGTCGATCGCGTCGCCGCCGCGGCCGGGGTGCGCGTGGTCCACGCCAGTGAGCCGTCCAGTCGCAAGGTGTGGACTGGAGCGTCGGCGATCGTCCTCGACGTCGACAGTGCCCGTCGTTGCGTCGAGCTGGGGCTGCCGCGACGTGATCGCGTGCTGGTGATCGGGCCAACCGCGCCGACCCCCGAGGCATGGCGGGTGGCTATTTCGGTCGGTGCACAACGCGTGCTGTCGGTTCCCCATCAGGAGACCGAACTGGTCTCGGAGTTGTCCGATGCCGCCGAGTCGGTCACCGAGGTCGATCGCCGCGGCGCGGTGTTGGCCGTGATCGGAGGGCGTGGCGGGGCAGGCGCGTCGGTGTTCGCGACGGCGCTCGCCCACGTCGCGCCGCGCGCACTGCTGCTAGACGTCGACCCGTGGAGCGGTGGAATCGATCTGACCCTGGGCAGCGAGCGCGACTCGGGGCTGCGCTGGCCGGACTTGGCCCTCGGCGGCGGTCGGATCGGCTACCCGGCTCTCTGCACCGCGCTGCCATCGAGACATGGCGTCGCGGTGCTGTCGGCAGGCCCGACGGATGGCGAAATCGGTGCCGCCGCCTTGAGTGCGGTGATCGACGGGGGATGTCGCGGTGGCGCCACGATCATCTGCGATCTGCCGCGACGCGCGACTCCCGCGGTGGACGTCGCGCTCGACGTCGCGGACCTTGTCGTGCTCGTCTCCCCGGCCGACGTCAGGTCGTGCGCTGCCGCGGGAGCCATCGGACAGTGGCTGGTGGCGACCAACCCGAACGTGGGCTTGGTGGTGAGGGGACCGTCCCCCGGCGGCCTGCGTGCGGCGGACGTCGCACGCATCACGGGCCTGCCACTGCTCGCGGCGATGCGGCCGCAGCCGGGCCTTGCGGCAGAACTCGAGCATGACGGTCTGAGGCCACGGCGGCGGTCGCCGTTGACGTCGGCCGCGCGGCGCGTCTTGGAGGTGCTGCACCGCCAGCCGGGATCGGTGACCGAGCAGGTGGCCGCATGAGTAACGCCTCGCTGATCGAGCGGGTCAGGGAACGGTTGGCGACCGAGTCGGCGCCGCTCTTGCCGAACGTGGTCGCCGCGGCCATCCGCGCGGAATCCTCCGGTGTGCTCGGGGACACCGACGTGTTGAGCAACCTGCGGCTACTCCAGACCGAACTCACGGGCGCGGGAATCCTCGAGCCCCTGCTGTGCGCCGAGGGCACCACCGACGTCCTCGTGTCCGCACCGGATTCGGTCTGGGTGGACGACGGCACGGGCCTGCGGCGTAGCGCCGTCCGCTTCGCCGACGAAGCCGCGGTGCGACGGCTGGCTCAGCGGTTGGCCCTTGCCGCGGGACGCCGCCTGGACGAGGCCCAACCCTGGGTGGACGGGCAGCTGACGGGTTTGAGCGCGGGTGGGTTCACCGTGCGCCTCCATGCGGTGCTGCCGCCGATTGCGCCAGCGGGAACGTGTCTGTCACTGCGGGTGCTGCGGCCCGCGACCCAGGATCTTGGGGCGCTCGTCAGCGCGGGTGCGATCGCCGCGGAGGCCGCCGGTGTCCTCGACGACGTCATCGCCGCGCGGCTGGCCTTCCTCGTCTCCGGCGGGACGGGCGCGGGAAAGACCACGCTGTTGTCCGCGGCGTTGGGGGCCGTGGCGGCCGACGAGCGGATCGTCTGTGTGGAGGACGCACCCGAGCTCGCGCCGCGGCACCCGCATCTGGTGAACCTGGTGGCCCGATACGCCAATGTCGAGGGCGTCGGCGAGGTGACGGTGCGCGACCT
>NZ_JBOGDD010000275.1:0-1686 GCF_050701675.1 Mycobacterium sp.
CCATCCGCCGATGCGCGCACTGCTGGGTGTGCCCATCAGGATCCGGCAGACCATGTTCGGCAGTCTTTACCTCACCGAGCCGATTGGACGGGAGGCATTCACCGAATCCGATGAGGCAACGGCAAGAGCGCTCGCAGCCGCAGCTGCAGTTGCCATCGAGAACGCCCGATTGTTCGACCGAGTAAGCACCGCGGCCAAGTGGATGCAGGCCAGTCGGGCGATCAACACGGCGCTGGTTTCCGACCTGGACCCAGTGGCCGCGCCGCTGCAGATGATCGCCGAGCGCGTGTGCGAGCTGACCGACGCCGAACAGGTCATCGTGCTCGTTCCCAGCGATTCCGATCTGGCGCCGGAAGACATTGACACGCTGGTTGTTTCAACCGCGGTGGGATTGCTGTCGGACGAGGTGGTTGGCCAGCGCATACCCGTGGACGGGTCGACGAGCGGCCGTGTCTTCCGTTCCGGCGAGCCGTTGATCACCGAGACGTTCCGCCATCCCATTCAGGCCTTCACCGACGTTGGGCAACGACCGGCGATCGTGATGCCGCTGCGTGCGCAGCAGTCGGTGCTCGGCATCCTCACCGTCGCCCGAAACGCGGACAATACCCCTTTCAATGCAAGCGATCTCGCGCTGGTGAGCGACTTCGCCGATCGTGCGGCGGTCGCGCTCAGCTTGTCCGCGAGCCGCGAGTACGCACGCGGGCTCTCGCTGATAAATGAACGCGAGCGAATCGCGCACGACCTGCACGATCGCGTCATACAGAGACTGTTCGCCGCCGGGATGGATCTGCAAGGCACCATCTCTCGTTCACGATCGCCCGAGATCACCAAGCGCCTACACCGTACGATCGACGATCTCCAGGACACCATCGACGAGATTCGTACGACCATCTTCGCGTTGCAATCCCGAACGGACGCGGCCGGCGGCTTTCGCCAACAGATTCAAAACGCCATCACCGAACTCACCGATGACCGCAACATCGAGACGACGGTGCGGATCTCTGGACCATTGACCGCGGTCGGTGAAGAACTCGCCGAACAGGCGACACCGGCCATCGTCGAGGCGGTCAGCAACGCCGTGCGACATTCCGGTGCCGCGCATCTCACCGTCGAGATCCACGTCGCCGACGACATCACCATCGACGTCACCGACGATGGCTGCGGCATCGACTCCAACAACCCGAGACGCAGCGGACTGGCGAACCTGCACCGTCGCGCCGAGCTGGCCGGGGGCAGCTGCGAAGTCGGCGCAGCAGCCGGCGGTGGCACGCACATCCGATGGGCCGCACCGCTGAGGGGCTCCTCCCTCGCGGGGTGAACCGCTGGAACTCGGCGCGCACGACAGGAAGGGCCCGTGACCTTCGGCCTCACCGAGGGTCCACAGGACTCATCCATTGCGCCTAGCGGCGGCACTCGGCTCATGGTCGGATGAGACGATGGACGGCGAACTCTAAAGGGGCACAATGCGACACCGTTGAGCGCAGTAGTCCAATCACTGCGGGCGAGCCGGTACCCGCACCATGTCGGCGACCTATCCCCAGGTTCTACCCACTCATCAGATGTGATGGCACGAGGTCGAAGGGTCTTTGGGCCCGAGAGAAGGGGCCCGAAGACAGCGTCCGCGATCGCCGGCGCCCAATACCGTTCAGAGGCAAGGAACAACCACAGCTATCAACGGACTTGGAG
>NZ_JBOGDD010000276.1:0-1705 GCF_050701675.1 Mycobacterium sp.
GAAGATGGACACCGCCGACTTCATGGAGACCCTGGGGATCCCCGAGGTCCGGTTCACCGCAGCGCTGACTTCGGGGGGCGGCGGCTCGGCTGGCGCGATCGGGCTGGCGCGGGCGGCCATCGTCGCCGGCGACGCCTCGGTGGTGGTCACGGCGATGGCGCTGCAGCAGTCCAAACAGCGGCTGGGATCGGTATTCTCGGCGTTGGAGCCGGATCCGATCAACTCGTTCCTACAGCCGTCCGGGCTATTCGGCCCGGGACATCTGATGTCGGTCATGGCCCGTCGGCACATGCACCTCTACGGCACCCGCCGCGAAGCGTTTGCCGAGATCGCGCTCTCGACACGAAGCAATGCGGCGAACCGGCCGAAGGCAATGCATCGCAAACCGCTCACATTGGATGACTACTTCAACGCCCGGATGATCGCAGAACCGTTGTGTCTCTACGATTTCTGTCAGGAGACCGATGGCGCCGTCGCGGTGATCACCACCAGCATGGATCGGGCGAAGGATCTCAGGCAGCCGCCGGTACCGGTGGTCGCGGCCGCGCACGGTGGGGTGCGTGACTGGGGCAGGGCGTTCGCCTGGATGGGTATGCCCGACGAATACTTCGCCTCCTCGGGCAATGCGCCCATCGCCAAGCGGCTCTACGAGCAGGCCGGCATCGGTGCCGCCGACATCGACGTGGCGTTGCTCTACGACCACTTCACCCCGATGGTGCTCATGCAGCTGGAGGACTACGGGTTCTGCGGCAAGGGTGAGGGGGGCGCGTTCGTCGAGAGCGGCGCCATCCGGTACGACGGCGGTTCGATTCCGGTCAACACCCACGGCGGGCAGCTCTCCGAGGCCTACATCATCGGAATGACCCACATCATGGAAGGGGTCGAGCAGATGCGCGGCACTGCGATCAACCAGGTACCCGACGCCGAACTCGCACTGGTCACCGGCGGGCCGGCAAGCCTGCCGGTCAGCGGGTTGATCCTGGGACGGGCCTCGTGAGCACCGTTGCGGTCTCTGCCCTGGCGACCACCATCCCCGGCGAGCACGTCCGGATCGCGGTCAACAAGGACACCGAACCGTTCTGGCAGGCCGCCAAGGAGCGTCGGCTGGTGGCGCCGAAGTGCGCCGAGTGTCACGCCTTTCGGCTGCCGCCAACGCCGTTCTGCCCGAACTGTCGATCGAAGTCGGTGAATTGGGTCGAACTCAGCGGCAGGGCAACGGTGTACAGCTTCGCGGTGGTGCACGGCTTTCCTGGTATGCCCGATCTGCTCCTGGTGCCCGCGGTGCTGGATCTGCCGGACGCACCCGGTGCGAGGTTGGTGTCCAACGTCGTCGATGTCTCACCGGCCGACGTGTCGATCGGAATGTCGCTGCGGGTGGACTTCTCGCCCATCGCAGACGGGTGGCTGCTTCCGGTCTTCCGCGTCTCGGCGTCCCATGACGTCGAGGAGTGAGCGACGTGTCCGACGACAGCGCACTGCACGAGAAACCACTGGAATTCCTCACCAGCATTGCCAACACCGGTGGATCGTGTGACGGCCAGGCGATCCTGCCCGAGAACGGCCACTTCCGTTGCACGTGCTCGTGCGGAGACTGGGACGTGAACGTCGACGATGCGCAGGAGGGCTTGCGGCAAGCTCGCATCCACACCGGCAGCGCCGTCGATGGTTGACGCGTGCCATCGCACATAGTTAACCTAGTTTGATC
>NZ_JBOGDD010000277.1:0-5830 GCF_050701675.1 Mycobacterium sp.
ACGCCGGACCGACGCTCTCATTGATGGGGAACTTCTCGGCTCAAGGCGAAAGCCGAATTCATGGACCCGTCTCGACTTCTCATTTGGCAATCAACGAACGAAGGAACCCGCCGTGAGTATCGGTAAGAAGATCGCCCACAAAGCCGAAGCGACCAAGGGTGCCGCCAAGAAGTTCTTGGGCCGCGCCACCGGCAATACGCGCCTCCGCACCGAGGGCCGAGTCGATCAGGCCAAGGGCAACGCCAAACAGTCAGGGGCCAAGCTCAAAGACGTCTTCAAACACTGACCCCCACCTCCCACGTACTTCTGCACAACCCCATCGAAAGTAGGAACACGTCATGATCGTTCTTGGAATCGTCCTCATCGTCCTCGGACTCGTCCTGCCCAGCCTCGTCCCGACGTTCGCCTTCGCCCACATCCTCGTCGTCATCGGGGTCATCCTCCTCGTTGTCGGTCTGATTCTGATGGTGGTCGGACGGATGGGACACGCCGTCGGCGGCCGCCGCCACTACTACTAGACCGTTTCGCATTCACACGGCTGATACGTCGACTGCCGCTGCGCGGCAACAGTTTGTCGTGCAGCGACGGTCGTACCATCCCGCCGCCAACTCAAAGGAATGAACATGACCGCCACCAGTACCACCGTCCTGATCGTCTGTCTCGTGCTCGCTGCTCTGTTGCTTCTCGCCGCTCTCGCTTGGATCGTCCGAAAGAGGCGCAGCCAGCACCACCATGACGAAGCTGAAACGATCCGCGATCAGGCGCGAGTAGAAGACCGGCACGTCAAGCAGCGCGAAGCGCTCGCCGACGAGACTGCCGCCAAGGCCCGCGCGGCTCAGGCCGAAGCCGACGTCAAGACAGCCCAAGCCAAGGGGCTGCAACAGCAGGCCGCCGGTCACCGCAGTGAGGCCGTCACGTCCCGCGAGGACCTCAACGAACAGTTCGACCGCGCCGACGCTCTGGACCCGGCATCTTCAGCACCCGACACACGGACCGCTCACGATGAGCCACAACCCACGACCGGCTCCCGATGAACCCGGCGCAACTCACCATCAAGGAGCTCCCAGCTCCGGACGAGATTTGTCTAGCGGCATGCCTCATCACCATCATCAAAGTTAAACTGCCGCAACAGTTAAACCAGGCGTGATATGACGACCACTGCTGCAGCCCTCGCCCAGAACAGCGTCTTCGAGCACGTCGCCCGAGCCGGGTATGTCGTCAGCGGTCTGCTCCACGTCATCATCGGCTATCTCGCGATCCGCATTGCGCTGGGTACCGGGGGCGGGAGCGCCGATCAATCTGGAGCGTTAGCGGCGTTGTCAGCCAAGCCTGGCGGCATCATCGCGCTGTGGGCGGCCACGATCGCTCTCCTGGTCATGGCGTTGTGGCGGCTTGCTGAAACAGCGCTCGGACGTTCCACCGATCCGAAACGCCAGGGCGCCGCGCCTGAAATCCTGGATCGGGCAAAGGCCTTCGCACTGGCCGTCGTCTATCTGGGATTCGCCTACTCCACTCTCGGATTCGCCCGCGGCGCAGGGAAATCCACCGGCGCCCAGAATTCCGGGCTCAGCGCTCGGCTCATGGACACCGGCACCGGAACCGTCCTACTCATCGTCGCCGGCGTCGTCATCGTCGCCGTCGGTGGATACCACGTCTACAAGGGCGCTAGCCGCACCTTCCTCGATGACCTCAAAGGCTCGCCCAGCGATTTGGTGCGGCGACTCGGCTTCATCGGCTATATCGCGAAAGGTCTCGTCATCGCAGCGGCCGGGGCACTCGTGATCGTCGCCGCAGCCCTTTCCCAGCCCGACAAGGCAACCGGACTCGACGGAGCGCTGAAGACACTGGGAGCCCAACCCTTCGGGGCAACACTTCTGATCGCCGCCGGCCTGGGAATCGTCATTTACGGTCTCTATAGCTTCGCCATGGCTCGGTACACCAAGATGTAGCTCGCACTTGGCATCTCCGCGTACTCAGCCTGCGAAGCGTCGTGACGGGTCGCAGAACGGCCTCCGCCGTCAGCAGGCGTTCGAGGATGTGTCGCGCTTCGTTGTCTAGCGATCGTCGTCGGCCGCTTGGTCGTGGTCGGCGGCGAGTCGTGCGAGTTCCACCCTGGAATTGACGTCGAGCTTGGAGAAGGCTCGGCGAAGGTGGCTGCTGACGGTGTGCGGCGACACGAACAGCTGTTCGCTGGCTTCGCGATTCGTCCGGCCTGCCGCGATCAAGCGCACCACCTTCAGCTCGGAATCCGTCAATGCGTCCCATCCCGACTGAGGTCGAGGCGCCGATAGCAGCCGACGTCGAACTCCTAGAGCACGGAGTCGACGGCGGACCCGGGCGGCGTCCCACTCGGCGCCGGCGTCGACGTACAGACTCAGCGCTCGATTGAAGTCGGCTATCCCGGATGATGGGTCGTCGTGGGAAACGTGGTATCTGCCGAGGTCTTCCAGCGCTGATGCCAACGCCAACGGCCTTGGGCCACTGTCGAAGAGAGCCACCGCGTTCACCAGATCGTCTTGGCTTTCGTGGAGCAGACCGGTTGAATGCGCCGCCGTCGCAGCGATGCTCGGTACGCCGGGATTGAGCTGAAGACGGCTCCGCGCGGCGGCCTCGGCTTCCTCGCCGAGCTTCGGGTCTCCGACGGCGAGCGCGATGCGAACCATGTTGACTTCGTCGGTGACATCCATGGGAAATAGCGGCAAGATCGGTGCGCCATCACGTTCTGTCACGTCACACAACAGTCGATGTGCTTGCACGGGATCGTTTTCCGCCATCGCGTGCAGCGCCAACAGCCAGGCCGCGTGGCGGCGCACGCCAGGGACACTCTGCTCCAGCATCGAGTGGGCTAGCTGTGCTGATTGCCGCACCTGACGGGCGTTTCCCATGTGCAGCGCCGCCCGGCCGAGCGCGACCACCCCCGCCGCGTCGAGGACACCCACGATCACAGTGTCGTCGTGAACGGGAAAGCTACCCTCCAGTACAGCGGCGGCATCCGATAGTCGGCCCATCTGAAGCAGCAGACGTCCGCGCCACGTCTCGAACAAGTGCAATGCCCAACGTTGGCGGTCGCGTTGTGCCGCAACGATACTGTCGGACGCCGCCAGGGACGATTCGTCGACGCGGTCCATCACGGTGAGCACTTCGCATCGCCATTGCCGCACGACCTGCCCCTGATCGCGGTCGACCGCTCCCGACTCGGCCCGCAACGAACCTTCAAGCATCGCCAGCGAACGCTGAAACTGATTCCCTACGTACTCCAGGCCACCTTCGGTCATCGTCAGGATGAACTCGGCGGTCCGATCGACGCCGTCGGCCACACTGGCCCTGGCTCGTGGCAGCTCGGCGTGCGCTTCCGGGGTGCGGCCTGCTACCACCAGGTTGTAGACCAACTGGGCGTGATTGCGCGCGACAAGGCGCGGTGAGACACCTGTGAGGGCGAGCGCTTGGCGGCTGGCGTCGGCGCGCACATCCGGCGAGAGTGCAAACATGGTCGAAATGCTGTGCCGCACCTCGGCTTCCTGTTCGGCGGGCAGCGTCAGGCGCAGCGCAGTGTCGGCGAAACTCTTCGCTTCGGCGTCGCGTGCTGCTGCATGCAGCAGCACCGCGGTCAACGCGACGAGCTGGCCGCGAAGGGGATGGCGGGGCGGGGCAAGCTCGAGAGCACGCTGGCCGTAGGTCGCGGCAGTGTCGGGTGCCGTCGTCGCGAGCGCTTCGGCGGCCTTGCACAAGGTCTCGATCGCGACGTCGTCGCCGGGGTCGGCGCTGTCGGCGAGCTGGTAGGCCACCTCGACCGGCAGAGCGCCGCGAGCCAGCAGAACGTCGGCGGCCTGACGGTCCAGGCCCCGCCTGGCCGAGATCGGCAAGCTGTTGCGGACGGCTTCACGGATGAGGTCGTGCCGGAAGGCAAGCCGGTCGCCGTGCTCGACCAGCATGTCCGCCTGGATCAACTCCTCCACCGGCACCACGAAGGCCGAGGCGGGCGCGCCGCTCAACGCAGTCAAATCTCCGACTGAGAAGGTCGCGCCGAGGCCGCAGGCCATCAGCGCCGTCCGACGCGCACCCTCGGGCAACCGCCCGAGCCGTCGTTGCATCGTCTCGCGCACCCGTTTCGGTAGCTGCGCCGCAACCAACGCAGCCCGGCCGTCGGTGACGGTGACCAATTGCTCATCCCGTAGCCCCACGAGCAACTCGACCAGGAGGAACGGATTGCCGACTGCACGCTCGGTCATCGCAAGAAGAGCCTCGTCGGGTTCTGCCTTCAGGACGTCTCTGATCACCTCGACGACTGCGCCGCGGTCGATGGGACGCAGCACCATCTTGTGAGCACCGAGCTGCTCCAGCGCCTCCAACGCGTTGAGCACGTGTCGCGAGCCTTGGCCTGGCCGGGATGCGATCACCCACCCGATGGGTAACGCGGCAAGCTGGGCCGGCAGCAGACGGAGCGCGGTGGCGGTGCCATTGTCTGCCCAATGCATGTCATCGACGCACACCAGTAGCGGCGACGTCGATGCCCTTCTCTCGAGCAGGGTTTGGATGTCCTGCAGCAGCCAGTAGCGCTGTTCGGGCAGCGGTCGTGCATCATCGAGGGTCGAACGGCTCAGAATGGGCTCGGTTCCGCCGAAGAGTGCTTCGATCAGAGTGGACAACTCGACGGCGCTCTCGCCTTGCATGGCGGCTCCACAGCCGACCAACATCCTCTGACGCCGGCCCCGGTTTGCCACTTCGTCGAGCAGCCGGCTCTTGCCCATGCCGGGGGCGCCCTCGACCAACACCACCGCGCCGACACCCGTCTTGACGTGATCCAGATGCTGACTCAGAATCGCCAGCTCGCTGTCGCGGCCGTGCAGTTCTGGGAGTTCCACCGCCGTCCCCCGGCTCTCATCGTGGAAGGAGCCTTCAGCCTAACAAGCCGAAGGCCAGCGACGCCGAAGTCGGGGCGATGACGGGGACGTCGATCACCGCTGGAGGCCGCACATGGGACTGGGGGTCTGCGGAATAGATCTCATGCATTCGTGGGATGTCTGCCAAACCCGCCGGTTCTAACCTCGTCGCATGGACCACGAATCTTCGTGAGAAACGTTGCAGTTCAGGGAGCATCGGACCCGGGATGACGAGTGAAGGGCATTCGATCGTGAGCACGAACCACGAGATGGTCGGGCGGCTGACCTATCAGACCCATGTCTCCGAGCCCATTCCGGTGAACACCTCGGAGCTGGTGCCCAACGGGGATCGGCGGATGTTCTCTCCGATGACCACGACGCTGATCAGCGGAGTCCACGATGCCGTGCTGGTGGACCCGCCCATGACGATCGAGCAAACCTCGGCGGTGGCCGACTGGGTCGAGGCCAGCGGAAAGCGTCTCACGCACATCTATGTGACCCATGGCCACGGCGATCACTGGTTCGGGACTGCGCCGCTCTTACGCCGCTTTCCCGGTTCCACCGCATTGGCCACCCCCGGCACCATCGCCCTGATGGAGCAGCACGGCTCACCAAAGTTGCGCTCCGCCATATGGGATGCGCAATTTCCTGGACAGATTCCAGACTCGCCCGTACTCGCCAGTCCTCCGGTGGACAACAGGTTCAGTCTCGAGGGATACGAACTGATTGCCGTCGAAGTCGGCCACACCGACACCGACGACACCACCGTCTTGCACGTACCGTCCATCGGCTTGGTGGTCGCCGGCGACGTGATCTACAACAACGTCCATCAATACCTTCGAGAAGCCGCAGGCGATGGCATCGTGCGCTGGCTCGACGCGATCGACACCGTGGCCGCCCTGCAGCCCGCCGCGGTAGTCGCCGGTCACAAGGACCGAACTCGTGATGAC